>JAZRDG010000117.1:0-11078 GCA_045660125.1 Eubacteriales bacterium
AATCCTTTTCTAACACCTCATCCGTCGCCTACGGCGCCACCTTCTCCCACTGGAGAAGGCTTTTTAAAGTTGCCCGTAACGGTTAAACTCATAAGACGGGCGCGCAAAAAAGCCCCCCTCGGAGAGGGGGGCTTTGTTTCGCTCATCCGCTACATAAAAAAAGCTGACTCAAATTCGTTTGAATCAGCTTTTTATTTTTATTTACTGCCCGTAATATGCTTCCAGCACGCGTGCTGCGCTAAGCGAGGAATACGAGCCGCCTGCGCCTTTTTCAATGACCACCGAAATAACGATATCCGGGTCATTATAGGGGGCTGCGCACACGAACAGAGCGTTATCAATCAGTTTGCCGCCAAGCTGTGCCGTACCCGTCTTACCGCCAACCGTCACAGGCACGTTTTTCATGAAATTGCTCACGGTTGCACTGTCCTCCACCATCAATTTCATACCAAGC
Source organism: Eubacteriales bacterium (assembly GCA_045660125.1). Lineage (GTDB taxonomy): Bacteria > Bacillota > Clostridia > Oscillospirales > CAG-272 > SVQP01. Next base: position 455 of record JAZRDG010000117.1, read on the forward strand.
ATGACGGTATCCAGCGCGCTTTGTGTGATTTCCAAGCGCGAGAGCACCTGCGGTTCGGGCTTTGCGACCGATTCGTTGGTAAAATAGGTGTTGACCGAGTGCAAAAGATGCGAGGAATAGCGCGTGCCGCCGTTGAGCAGCGTGCAAACGTACGAGGCGATCTGTATGGGCGTAAAGTTGTTATCCGACTGCCCGATCGCAGCGGCAATGGTATCGCCCGGCTGCCAGGTCACAAGTCCGTTTTGCTCTCTGTACGCCTCACCCGCCAAAATACCCACTTCCTCGTAAAGCTCAATGCCTGTCTTTTGACCAAGGCCGTAAAAATCGCAGTATTGGTTCATTCTGGTAATGCCAAGCTGTCTGCCAAGATCGTAAAAATAGCAGTTACAGGAGACGCAAATGGCGTTTGCGGCATTGATATTGCCGTGTCTGCCCGTACATTCGGGCTGATAACCGCTGTAATACGTGTATTTTTTGTCGCAATACAGCGTTGTGGAGGCATTGACCACGTTTTCCTGCATACCTGCCACCACCATGCCAAGCTTAAAGGTCGAGCCGGGGGCATAAAGACCCTGCAGCGCGCGATTTAACAGCGGCTGCGCGGTATCGGCATACAGGTCGTTATAATCCATATTATAGGTGGTCAGGTCAAAGGTGGGATAGGACGCGATCGCCAGCACCTCGCCCGTGTCGGGATGCATGGCAACTAACGAGCCGGATTCGCAATCCTTGTTATAGCCGCGGTCGCGAATGTACTTGATGTTCTCGGCAAGTCCGTCCTCGGCTGCCTTTTGCAAGTTGATATCAATGGTTAAGTATACGTCATTGCCCGCAATCGGTGATTTTTCGTAATATTCGTCCACCAAATTGCCGTCCGCATCAAATTCCAGCACCTTTAAGCCGTCAATGCCGCGCAAATATTGCTCAAAGGCATATTCGCAGCCCGAAATGCCCACGTAATCGTTCATGTTATAGCCGAGCTCCTTGTAATACTCCCAATCCTCGGCGTAGATCTGCCCGATCGTGCCCAGAATATGCGAGGCATAGCCCGGATATTCGTATTGTCTTTGCACGGCGTAGGAAAACGATACGCCCGAAATGCCACGCTCCTCAATCTTGGTGATCAGGGTAAGCGAGAGATCGGCGGCAAAGGTGTATTGATTCAGTCCGCCAAAGTTGTTGCATTCCATGTCGTAATACAGGCGCAGCAGCGCGTCGATCTGCGCATCGGTGTAAACGATCTGTCCGCTGCTCTTTTGGTCAAGCCCGTATTTTTTCATGAAATATTCAATCAGCTCCTGCTCGGTGAGAAACGCGTCGGGATTTTCTGCATAATAGACTTCCAGCGCGGTGACCGTATGCGTCTTTACCCCGTCCTCCAGCTCGTTTTGCGCAATACGGCGCAAAAGTCTGTAGCGCATGGTGGAATCCTCGGCTACCTCGGGCGCGTAAGTCAGATTCGGATACGTACCCGTAAAGGGATAGTAATCCTTAACGCGTTTATGCGCTTCATCGGTATTATTGAACACGTACAAAAGCGTCAGTAACGCCTTGTTGCGGTCATAGTCTTTATCCGGCAGCGTCTGATCGTCCAATACCAAATTGTATATGTATTTGTTGGTGACCAGCGGCACGCCGTTGCGGTCGTAAATTTGTCCGCGCGCTGCCTTGACTGTCACGTAGGTGTAGGTGTGATCCTGCATTTCGGGTGCTTCCTCGGTCAGCACAATGCCTGCAAGGCGGACGACGTACAATAGGCAAATCAAAAAGAAGATGCCTGTCAGTACGAAAATTCTGTATGGAATCTTGGTCTTGTTCATGCGCTCACCTCGATCGGTAGATCAGCTGCCTGGAGGTCAGCTTGGGGTGCTCGATAAACTTACCAAGGCCTTGGCAAACAGCATCCGTGGGATGCTTTGCAATGGTAACGCGCACGCCTACCTGCTTGGAGATATGCGCGGCAAGACCGGGAATATTGGCGCCACCGCCCGTCAGCATAATACCAAAGTCGAAAATGTCACCTGCAATTTCGGGGGGCGTTTCTTCAATCGTGGTAATGATGGCGCGAATGATGGCCTCTATGGGCGCGCGAAGTGCCTGACAGACCTCGCCAGACGCAATGGCTTGCGTGGTAGCAAGTCCCGTGCGCACGTTTCTGCCAAAGATCTGCATGCTGCCGCGGTCAATATCGGGTGTTGCAACCGCCAGCTGGCGCTTTGCCATCTCGGCAGCCGTGTCACCCACGATCAGGTCCTTGCGGTATTTGCAGTAGTTGATGATCGCCTGGTCAAATTTGTCGCCGCCCACGCGCAAGGATTTCGCGCGCACGATGCCGCCCGAGCTGATGACCGCAATTTCGGTCGTACCGCCGCCGATATCGCAGACCATGCATCCGCGCGGATCGGCAATGCGCAGTCCTGCGCCAAGCGCGGCTGCCAAGGGCGCATCGATCATAGCCACCGACTTTGCTCCCGCATCCAGAATGGCGGTTTCAATGGCAAGACGCTCCACGTCGGTCAAACGGTAAGGGCTTGCGGCAAGCACCACGGGCTTGTGGAAAAGTCCTGTGCAGTTGGTGCGCACGAAAAATTCGTGCAGCATGGTCGAGGTGACCTCTAAATTGGTGACCACGCTGTCCTGCACGGGTCTGTAAGCAGAGAGGTGCACGGGGGTCTTGCCCACCATACGGCGCGCGTCACTGCCAATGGCAACCACCTCGCGGCTCTTGTTATCAATGGCAACGGCAGAGGGAGAGCGCAAAAGTATGCCTTTTTCCTTGAGCCAGAAGCGTGTATTGGACGTACCGAGATCGATACCGATATGTTTTGCCATGAAAAAACTCTCCCCCTTTCTGTAGAATTTTTTTAGATGTAGGGACAGGCGTCCTCGACTGTCCGCACTACCCTGGTAGGGGCGGATTCCATATCCGCCCGTTTTTTGTGTATGTCGGGCGCATATAGAATGCGCCCCTACGGGACTTTATTTATAGTCTCAACAAATCCAACCCAAACGCATGCTTTGCAAGCTCGCACATGGTATTGACAGGCAAGCCTACTACGTTGAAATAGTCGCCCTCAATGCCCGTGATCCATCTGCCAGCCAAGCCCTGAATGGCGTACGCGCCTGCCTTGTCGTAAGGCTCGTTGGAATCGATATACAGCTCAATATCCGCCTGACTCATAGGACCGAAATGCACGGCGGTGGAGGCGTGCGAATATGCGCCTTTTCTGTTGCCCTGTGCGTCAATATAGCAGAACGCAATGCCCGAGAGCACGTGGTGGGTGGTATTTTGCAGCCCGGAGATCATGCGGCGCGCGTCCTCGCGATCCTGCGGCTTGCCCAAAATCTCGCCGTTCAGCGCAACAACCGTGTCGGATGCAATGATCAGCGTGTCAGGCTCCAGCTTGTCCTGCTCTTCCAAAAGATCCTGCACGTCCTGCGCCTTTTGCATTGCCAGCTGCTCAACAAGCAGCGCGGGATCGGTCTGATCGCTGTGCTCGTCGGTGTCAGCCGTAATTATGGTAAAATCAATGCCCAGCGTTTGCAGTATTTCCTTGCGACGGGGCGATTTGGATGCCAAAATGACTTTCATATGTATTTCTCCTGAAAATAAGTATACCTATCCACAATAATCCAACTATAAGTATAACACAAAATATAGGATTTTGCAAGGGTTTGGCAAACATTTCATTACCATATATTGTTCCTTGCACCACGCTGTGTTTTCTGTTACAATATTTATATCGACTTCCTTGACAATCTCACCTTGGAAATAAAACACAGAAAGGAAGTGTGAAATGAAATTCATACGAAAATTGGCGCAATCGCGCTACGCCATGCCCGTGTGCGGTGCGTTGGCTTTATTGTCGGTGATATACATAGGATTTTCGGTACGGGAAATCGTAACCGAAACACCCATCCTGCAGCGCTTGGCAATACTGCCTGAGCTTGACACGAAAGAGGAGCAGGTCATCGAGCAGCCGGACGAAAACGAAACGTTTACGGGAAAAGAGGAGATCGAACTGCCGCTGGCACCGCCCGAGCAAAGTCCCTCGGAGCAGGAAACGGAAAAGATTTCCGAGCAGACCACAAAGCCGCCCGCAGTGACGCAAAAACCGACCCAGAGTACGCGCCCCCAGACGCAAAAGCCAACAGAGCAAGCCACGACAAAGCCGCCGACAGTCACGCAAAAGCCTGCACAGACCACAAAACCGCCGGCACAACAGCCGCCAAGCGCCTGGAGCGTTACGCTAAAACAAGCCAAAAGCATGGTAAAGCCGGATGCTGCGTACGATTATGAGGATTTGTATTGGCTCTCGCGCATCATTTCGGCAGAAGCCAAGGGGGAGAGCTTTACAGGGCAGATCGGCGTGGGCACGGTTGTACTCAACCGCGTCAAATCGGGGCAGTTTCCGAATACGGTCAAGGGCGTGGTGTTTGATAAAAAATACGGCACGCAGTTCACGCCCGTGGCAAACGGCAGCATTTACTCTACCCCCACCGAATCCGCTGTCGTAGCAGCCAAAATGTGCCTGGACGGCTATACGCTATCCGGCTCGGTGCTGTATTTTCTTAACCCCCGTATCTCCACCTCCTCGTGGATACAAAATAACCGCAAATACGCCTTCCGCGTAGGAAATCACGATTTTTATTATTAATTTTTTATTATTTTTATTATCAAACGAAAAAAACTTAAAAAGGCTGCCTCAAATCGAGGCAGCTCTTTTGTATATGAAGCGCCAAGTATTTTCCATATCAGACGGCTAAGCAAAAAGGACGCGCGCTATAAAGCCCCCCTCTCCGAGGGGGGGCGAACCGCAGCCGCGCAAGACGCAGTCGAAGTGCGGCGGTAAGCGGTGGGGGGAGTCGGGTACGCGCTTGGGTGTAGACCGCATATACTCAACTTACTTATTTGTTAGCTTGAGTTCCCAATGTCTATACCCGAACGGGCAACCGACTTTGCCCACTCGCGTCGCATACTCGCCGCGTGTCGCTCGATACACTCGCTCCTTCGGCTCGTTGCTTTGGCTCTACCGTTCGGAACAAACGATATTTAATCGTTTGTTCCTCTCTAACCCCCACCGCTTCGTGGTCCCCCTTCCCCTATGGGGACGGCTTTTGAAGTTGCCCATAATGAACAATCTCACAAGACGAACGCTCACTTATCCATTCCATGAAAAAAGCTGACTCAAATTTTGAGTCAGCTCTTTTCTATTTTACCCTTTATTCCTCGGGGAAATGCAGCTCGCCGTAGGTGGTTTGCTCCTCGGTGGTGTCTGCGGTGGTGTCGGACTCGTCGGGCTGATCTGCGGGATCGCTTTCAGAGTCTGCCACGGTATCGGTCGAGGATTGTGCGGGCTCTGTTTGCGTTTGTGCTTGTGCGGTGGTATCCTCGCCCTGTACGGGGGGAGAGGAGATGCAACCGGACATGCAAAGCGTCAAAAGTAATACTGAAAGGGTCAACAGGGCATAACGCACGTCAGTCACGCTTTCTGCACACAAATGCACAGCCAAGCAAGGCAAGCATTGCCATCATGCTAACGCCGATCACGCTCTTGCAGCCCTTTTCCTCTACAGGCTCGGTTTCGGTAGGCTGCTCGGTCGTGGGCTCTTCGGTGGTCTCAGGCTCGGTCTCGGCTGCAGCCTGTGCCAGCTCTTCAAGCTTTGCAGTCAGTGCGGCAGCGTCTGCCTCCAGAGCAGTCATTGCCTCTTGCGCCTGTGCCTGCAATGCCTGCGCGTCCTCAACCTCGTTGGTCAGCGCCTGTGCGGAGGTCTTTGCAGCCTCAATTGCGCTCATGCCTGTCTTGATCTTTTCAAGCAGCGCCTGTGCCTCTGCATACAGTGCAGGGGTCTTATCGTTGACGTTCTCCAATTCCTTTGCAGCATCGAATGCGGTAGTACTGCTCTCTACAAATACGCTTGCATCCTTGAACATGCCGTCAAGCGCCTTTTTGACGTTATGCACGTCCACCAGCTTCTGCTTGAATGCACCGAAATCTGCAATGCAGCCCTCGGGAATATAACCCTCGGTCAGCTTTTGTGCGTCCTCCTTGGTCTTGGCAAACGCCAGTACCGAGAAGGTCACGCTCAGTCCCTTGTCGATCGTAGGACCGTCGAAAATGTCAAAGCGCAGGTTGTTGATCTTACCAGCCCAGCCCGACTTTTTGTTCATATCAATGATGATCCAGCTATATTCGTCGCCCTTGGGGATCTCATACCAAACGGTCTGACCGCCCACAGCGCCCATGGTACTACCGCAGGCGTAGAAGATGGCGGAGGTGCTGGAGCTTACGATGGTTCTGTCGGTCTTGACGCGCAGCACGATGTACTTGTATTCATCCGCGCTGATCTGACCCAGGGAAGTCATGTCAAAGGCTGCATAGGGGTCGTTGCTGTTTGCGTTGAGCTTGACGACCATGCCGCCCTGCTCAGCATCGTAATAGGTATCAACCGCGTTGTGGCCGCCCATGCACTCAGCCATCAGCTCGCCGCAAACGTACTCGGTGGAAATTTCCTTGTAATCAAACAGGGGATATTCAATGTGATCCAGGCTGCCTTGCTTTTCGCATACGGGCGTATCGTTCCATACAAAGCCTACGCCGTTGATCACGGCACGTCTCGAGCTGCCGATGATGTTGCCGGCATCGTCCTTTAAGGGGTCGGAGCCGTAGTTTCTTGCTACGTAGGTGGTGCCGCTGTCACCCTCTTCCATGGTTACGAAGGTAGCAGAGCCGCCGCCGTCCATGTAAAATACGCTGTTATAGCCAAGCTCCTGGCAGAATTTCACGCCCTTGGTAAAGTTCAGACCCAGATATTTGCCGGGCTCTTGCGCGTTGATGGTCAGCAGCATGACCTTACCGTCGTCGTTATAGCCGATCAGCGTGGTGGGGTATTCGGAGTTGTTGCCGTTGGGGGAGTAGATCTTGCCGTCGTTGAGCGTGATCATGTGTCCGCCAATTGCGTCCTCAACCGTGTACCAAAGCTCGGTGTTGCCCAGCTTATCGGTCAGCTTGAGATCAAAGGAAACGGTGTCACCCACGGAAAAGTTGTTTTTCAGATCGTTGACACGGTTGCCGCGTGCGGTCAGCACGATGTTGTTTTCATTGAAAGTGGGTCTTGTGGAAGAATTTGCGGGATAGATCGCCTTGACCTTACCCTTGACCTGACCGTTCAGGGTAAACGCGGAGGAGTCTACCTCGATCTCGATCTCGTAAGCGTCTGCAAGCGCGTAGTTGGTGCTGTTGCAGCGGTAGTTGTAAACGATCAGAGAGTTCCATGCGGGCAAGCGGTTAATGCCGTCTGCAGCAAAGTTCTTGCTCTTGGTCTCGTTCTTCACGGTAATATCCAATACGGGAATGCCTACCAGCGGCTGATTGGTCGCGGTAATGCCAAACGAAGCCTTATCGGGGCTGGTCGTACCCTTTTCTGCGTTGGTGGCAACGTAGTTTTCCATGCCGATCTGCTGGGTAGCCCAGATCTCGCCGTCAATCATGGTAAAGCCGCGCGGTACCTGAAGAGTCTTGGTGGTGACCTCCTTGTTACTGTGTACGCTTGTCATCCAAAGGTCACCGTTGACAGCTGCCAGCACCTTTTGACCGGGGTTGGCTGCGTTGTACGCCTCGGATGCCTTGGTCATAGTCGCACCGGAAACCATGTACTGGCCACCGTTGATGACCTCAACGGACAGATTGGTGTTGGAAAGGTCGCCCGTAGCGATCCAAACCTCTCTGTTGCCGTAAGTACCGGACAGGTCAATGGTGTAGATCTGTACGCCGGTATCCTTACCGTCCATCGTGACGTTTTGCACCTCTCTGTTGGTCTCGCCCTCCAGCACGCCAACCGAGTCCTCTGTCTGCTCGGCATACGCGGTCAAGGGGAGAAGTGCGCTTAAACAAAGTGTCATACTCAAAAGGACAATGATAAGCTTTTTCATGACTGATCTCCTTTTTTGGTTTTGTTTTTTATCAATGAAACGGCTGAAAGGGAAACAAGAAGAATTGCGGAAATCGAAGTGATAGCATGACAGCCGGCATCATTCTGTTCTGATTGCTCGGGAGGAACGAATTCCAGCCCGGGCCCTTGGGTGGGGATTTCAATGGTGGGAATCTCGGTTTCGGGTGCTTGATTTGCAGGGTCGTCGGTCAAGGATTCGTCACCTGCTGCAATGCCGTTTTGCTTTGCGTAGGCTTCCCAAGCCTTGATATCCTTGAAAAACAGCATATCCGCAAGGCAAACCGTCTGCGTGGCGCTGATCTGTGAGGCAAAGTCCAATCTAAAGCCCAAAATATCCTGTTTCCAGCTTTCTGCCTCTGACATATCGTAGATCAGGTATTCCCAATCGCCGCCTTCAAAGAATGCACCGATCGCGCGCGTGCCCTGTGCAAAGTCGTAGCCATCTGCGTAATAGTACAAAACGAAGTTGTTTCCTTCAATTTTTTTGTCGGCAAACACGCGAAGCACAATGATGCCGTAATCCTCTGTGCGCAAGAGTGGCTGACCGGTCAGGCTTGCGTAGGTTTGCATGTTAAAGCTGACAAAGGGGTCGTTGGTGGTTTCGGTAGCCTGCAGGATCAAATGTCCGTACTCGTCAAAGCTGTATTTTGCTTTGTTTGCGCCTTCAAAGCAATCCGACATAGAGGCATCAAAGTAGGTAATGGCGTCAGCCTTACCCGAGGGGGCGCGCCCCTCCTCCTTGAATTGATCCTCGGGTGCCTTGCCCTGCTCATAGTACTGCTCAAAAGGCTGTGCTGCAGCCTGTTTTGCGCTCTTCTCGTCGGGATGCAGGCTGATCGAGGCAATATTGGCATAGTCGGAGGATTTTACGCTGGCGTCAATAAAGTCAAAGCGCATGCCGTAGATCGTGCCAACCCAATGCTCCTCGTCGCAAAGCGGAATGACGTATTTGTGCCATTGTCCGTCGTTGGTGGGAACAAAGGAAACGTGGCTTTCTCCGTGCGGTCCTCGGATATCACCCGCACACAAAAACAGGCGGAAATGACCTTGCGAGTTGGTGGGGGGCGTTTGCAGCGTGATGACCGCGTAGCGGTAGTGATCCGCGCTGATCTGCGTACCCAGCGTGTCCTTGACGTATTTGTCAAGATTATAGTAGATATAAGGGTCGTTGGTATCCTGCGGAGGGTACAGACGGGTGAACGTGCCTACGGTATCGTCGGACATGATCAGCGTCTCCACGCCGTTTGAGCCGCTGAAATAATCATTGGGCGTGGCGGTAAAGTGTACGCCAAGCTCCCCTTTATAGTAATCGGGAACTGACGTGTAAAAGCGGATGCGCGAAATATTGACCTGCTGCGTGCTTGCAAGCAGCAGCTTGCCTGCGTATTGCGCGTTTTTCAAGTCTATCGTGCAGGTGTAGGTGCCGTCCTCGTTTTGCACGGGCTCTTGCGAGGTTGCCGAAAAGGAAATTGCGGAGGATGCATCGCTTTTGAGCGTGAAAACCGTGCTTTGATCCGTGATGATCTCAAGTCTTTGATAGTCGCGCAGATTGTAAGCGTCCAGCGCGTGATCCTTTCGGGCTTGCAGACTCAGCACGCCGTCCTGCGCGCCAAGGGCAGAGAGATTGAGCTCGCGGTACATCACGGTCTCGGTATCTGTCTGACCGATCGAGATATCCAGCATGGCAAGCACTTCAATGATATCGTCATTGCTCGTATAGGCGCGCAAAAATATATCGTAAGTGCCGCGCGGCAGCTCGGAGAGGTCAATATTTAAGTGAAAGCCTGCGGTCTGGTAGGTTTTGGGGCAGTAGGCTTTGACGTCGGGACGGGATTGCACCGCCTTGCTCGAGCGTTTCCAGGTCTTGCCGCCGTCCAGAGTGTATTCGTAAAGCTTGATGGTCTGGTCGGTTTTGATCCAGCCTGCCAAGGTCAGCTCGGGGTCTGTGCCTTGCACCACGTTTTTTAAAACGATTGGCATGTTGGTCGCAGTTACGCCTGTGGGGTGATCTAAGGTGACCGTGTACTGCTTTAAGAACGCAGCACCTGCGCCAAGGCAAAGCATGCTGCCAATCATGCCGCAAAGCAGCGAGAAGCATACAAGCGCACAAAGCGTTTTGGGAACGTTTATGTAAAAGGATCTTTTCATGCAGTCACTCCTTTTGCTTACAATTACTCATTTTATATTATACAACAAATATTTGCGTATGCAAAGAGGGATTGCACCATTTTGGGGTTTTGACCAAAATTTTGGTGTATTGCACAAATGCGAATTTATCATAAAAAAGCCCCCTCTCTGAGGTAGCAAAGCGGGGGGAGGCTCATAAAGGTAACCCAAAGCGGATAATCGAACAAGACGGACGCGCACCAAAAAGCCCCCCTCTCCGAGGGGGGGCGGACCGCAGCCGCGCAAGACGTAGTCGAAGTGCGGCGGTAAGCGGTGGGGGTTAGAGAGGAACAAACGATTAAGTATCGTTTGTTCCGAACGGTGGAGCCAAAGCAACGAGCCGAAGGAGCGAGTGTATCGAGCGACACGCGGCGAGTATGCGACGCGAGTGGGTAAAGTCGGACGTGCGCTCGGGTGTAGAGCGTATTTGCTCAAACTACTTATTTGTTAGTTTGAGTATCAAACGTTTATGCCCGAACGGGCAAACGACTCCCACCACCACTTC
>JAZRDG010000118.1:0-7964 GCA_045660125.1 Eubacteriales bacterium
AAACGCAGCTGACGGTCGTTCATATCCACGCATCTCTTCCAGGTGATGCGTCTGGGGTCGATATTCAGCGCGTTGCCCTGATAGATGTGGTTATCAAGCATTGCTGCCAGCAGGTTATTTGCAGCACCGATGGCATGGAAGCCACCCGTGAAGTGCAGGTTGATATCCTCCATGGGCCCGACCTGTGCCCACCCGCCGCCTGCAGCACCGCCCTTGACACCGAAAACGGGACCAAGAGAAGGCTCGCGCAATGCGACCATAACGTTTTTGCCGATCTTGCGCATACCGTCTGCAAGACCGATGGTGGTGGTAGTCTTACCCTCACCCGCAGGGGTGGGGGTAATCGCGGTAACAAGGATCAGCTTGCCGTCCTTCTTATCGGTTGCGTTCATCAGCGCGGTGTAATCCACCTTTGCCTTATATCTGCCGTACTGCTCAAGATATTGCTCGTCAATACCCGCGGTCTTTGCGATCTCGGTAATGGGTTGCATTGCCACGCTCTGGGCAATTTCGATATCTGTCATCATATCAGCAATTCTCCTTGGAAATTAAACTTGCTTGTTGGAGGTCTTGACCACAACGTCGTGTGCGCCGCCCTCAACGATACTGGTAGAAGAAACCAGCGTCAGCTTAGCCTTCTGCTGCAGCTCGGGAATGGTCAGCGCGCCGCAGTTGCACATGGTGGATCTGACCTTATACAGAGTGGTCTGTACGTTATCGGACAGCTTACCTGCGTAGGGCACGTAAGAGTCAACGCCCTCTTCGAAGGACAGCTTGGTTGCGCCGCCCAGGTCGTATCTCTGCCAGTTACGCGCACGGTTAGAGCCCTCGCCCCAATATTCCTTCATCAGCGTGCCGCCGACGTTGACCTTTGCGCTGGGAGATTCCTCAAATCTTGCAAAGTATCTGCCAAGCATGACGAAATCTGCGCCCATAGCAAGTGCGAGCGTGATGTGGTGGTCGTGTACGATACCGCCGTCCGAGCAAACGGGTACGTAAATACCGGTCTCCTCGAAGTACTCGTCACGCGCCTTGCAAACCTCGATCAGTGCAGTTGCCTGACCGCGGCCAATGCCCTTGGTCTCTCTGGTGATACAGATCGAGCCACCGCCGATACCGACCTTGATAAAGTCTGCACCGCAATCAGCCAGGAAGCGGAAGCCCTCGCGGTCAACCACGTTACCTGCACCGATCTTGACGCTCTCGCCGTAATGCTCGCGCACCCAAGCGATGGTCTGCTCCTGCCAAGCAGAGAAGCCCTCGGAGGAGTCGATGCACAGCACGTCAGCGCCTGCCTTGACCAGCGCGGGAACTCTTTGCGCGTAGTCACGGGTGTTGATGCCCGCGCCTACAACGTATCTCTTCTGTGCGTCCAGCAGCTCGTTAGGATTCTGCTTATGGGTATCGTAGTCCTTGCGGAATACGAATGCAACCAGCTTGCCGTCCTTATCCACGATGGGCAGAGAGTTGAGCTTGTGATCCCAGATGATATCGTTTGCAGCCTTGAGCGTGGTGCCCTCGGGTGCGGTGATCAGCTTTGCAAGGGGGGTCATGAACTCCTCGACCTTGAGATCGGGAGACATGCGGCTGACGCGGTAATCTCTGCCGGTTACGATGCCCAGCAGCTTGCCCGTGCCGGTACCGTCATCGGTAACAGCCACGGTGGAGTGACCGGTCTTTTCCTTGAGCACGAGAATGTCTGCAAGGGTCTGATCGGGACGGATGTTGGAATCGCTGCGTACAAAGCCTGCCTTGTGACCCTTGACGCGGGCAACCATAGCAGCCTCGTCCTCAATGGTCTGCGCGCCGTAAATGAAGGACACGCCGCCCTCCTTTGCAAGGGCCACTGCCAGCTTATCGCCGGAGACAGACTGCATGATTGCGGAAACCATGGGAATGTTCATGGTGATGGCAGACTGCTCGCCCTTTCTGTAACGAACCAGAGGGGTGCGCAGGGACACGTTGGTGGGAATGCAATCGGGGCCCGAGTAACCGGGAACTAACAGATATTCATTAAACGTATGAGATGCTTCGGGATAAAAATATGCCATATCTATCTACCTCCAAAAATTAACCTTTGAAATACTTCACAGCGGATGCAAACATGCCGATGTCAAAATTACCGGGAACGTTGCGGTACAGACCCGAGCCGATACGCTCGGAGTGACCCATCTTACCAAATACTCTACCGTCGGGCGAGGTGATACCCTCGATTGCAAAGACAGAGTTGTTGGGGTTGCAGCGTACGTCTGCGGACACGATTCCCTGCTCGTCCACGTACTGGGTTGCGATCTGTCCGTTCGCCGCCAGCTGCGCTGCCAGCTCCTCGGAGCACAGGAAGCGACCCTCACCGTGCGAGATGGGCACGTTGACTACGTCACCGACATTCACGCCCTGCAGCCAGGGAGAGAGATTGGAGCAGATACGGGTGCGCACGATGCGCGACTGGTGTCTGCCAATGGTGTTGTAGGTCAGCGTGGGGCAATTTTCATCGGTATCGATGATCTTGCCGTAAGGAACCAGACCCAGCTTGATCAGTGCCTGGAAGCCGTTACAAATAGCTGCCATCAAGCCGTCGCGATTGTCAAGCAGGTCGCTGACCTGTTCCTTGACCTCGGCGTTACGGAAGAACGAGGTAATGAACTTACCCGAGCCGTCGGGCTCGTCGCCGCCCGAGAAGCCGCCGGGAACAAAGATGATCTGCGACTCGCGGCAGAGCTTTGCAAACTCCTCAACAGAGCGGGCAATGCCCTCACCCGTCAGGTTGTTGATAACAAAGATCTTTGCCTTCGCACCCGCATCCGCGAATGCCTTTGCGCTATCGTATTCGCAGTTCGTGCCGGGGAATACGGGGATAATGACCTGAGGCTGTGCCGTCAGGATTGCGGGAGCCTTGGTCTTGCAGCCGTCCGTGTATGCAACGGTGGGAAGTGCGCCGTGCTTGTGCTCGATGTTGCAGGAGTAAACGCCCTCGAGCTTGTTCTCGTAAGTGTCAAGCAGTGCGCCAAGGCAAACCTTAGCGTCGCCCAGCGTAATGCTCTGCTCCTCGGTGGTATAGCCCAGCAGCATGCCGTCGATCTCAGCACCCTCGGCAAGCTCCAGCACGAATGCGCCGTAGTTATATCCGAATACGGTCTCAAGGCTGACTGCGCCGTCAAACGCAAAGCCGATGCCGTTACCCATGCACATCTTGAGCACGCCCTCGGCAACGCCGCCAAGCGTGGGCGTCCATGCTGCGAGCACCTTGCCTGCCTGCATGCCTGCGTAAACGGTATCGTACAGCGCCTTAACGCTCTCTGCCGTGGGCAGACCGTTCTCGCCGATCTCGGGAGTCAGCAGCACGACCTTGTGACCTGCGCCCTTGAACTCACCGCTGACGACCTCGGAGGTGTTACCCGTGGTGACCGCGAAGGAAACCAGCGTGGGAGGTACGTCCAGCTTATCAAACGAACCGGACATGGAGTCCTTACCGCCAATGGATGCGATCTCAAAGTCCTTCTGTGCCATCAGCGCGCCAAGCAGATCCGCCATGGGCTTGCCCCAGCGTGCAGGGTTCTGACCGGGCTTTTCGAAGTATTCCTGGAAGGTCAGGTAAACGTCCTCAAACTTTGCGCCCTGGGCTACCAGCTTGGAAACCGATTCCACAACTGCCAGATATGCGCTGTGGTAGGGCGACTTTTCTGCGATAAAGGGGTTATAGCCCCATGCCATATAAGAGCAGGTGTCGGTATGCTTCTTTTCAACCGATACCTTGTGTACCATTGCCTGAATGGGGGTGAGCTGATGCACGCCACCGAAGGGCATGAGCACCGTGCCTGCGCCGATGGTGGAGTCAAAACGCTCGGAAAGACCTCTGCGCGAGCAGATGTTCAGGTCCCCTGCCAGAGCCTTGAAGCCCTCGGCAAAATCAGCGGGAATTTCCTTTGCAAAATCAGCGGTCTTGGAAAGCTTGATTGCGGTGCGCTTGCTTGCGCCGTTGGAGTTTAAGAACTCACGGGAAAGGTCAACGATGACCTTGCCGTTCCAGGTCATAGTCAGTCTCTTCTCTGCCTTGACGCGTGCGACACGGGTAGCCTCAAGGTTTTCCTCAAGTGCCAGCTCGCAGAAGCGATCCACGTCCTCGGGAGCAACGACAACTGCCATTCTCTCCTGGCTTTCACTGATAGCAAGCTCAGTGCCGTCCAGACCCTCGTACTTCTTGGGAACTGCGTTAAGGTCAATATCAAGACCGTCAGCCAGCTCACCGATCGCAACCGATACGCCGCCTGCGCCAAAGTCGTTACATCTCTTGATCAGGCGAGACGCCTCGGGGTTACGGAACAGTCTTTGCAGCTTTCTTTCCTCGGGAGCGTTACCCTTCTGTACCTCTGCGCCGCAGCTTTCCAGGGATTCCATGGTGTGCGACTTGGAAGAGCCGGTAGCACCGCCGCAGCCGTCACGGCCGGTTCTGCCGCCCAGCAGGATAACGATATCCTCGGGAGCGGGTACTTCGCGGCGTACGTTCTCTGCGGGAGCTGCTGCGATAACCGCACCGATCTCCATGCGCTTTGCCGCATAGCCGTCGTGATACAGCTCGTCTACCTGACCCGTTGCAAGACCGATCTGGTTACCGTAGGAGGAATAGCCCGCAGCAGCCGTGGTGACCAGCTTTTTCTGGGGCAGCTTGCCGGGCAGCGTTTCAGACAGAGCGCGCGTAGGATCTGCGCCGCCCGTTACACGCATTGCAGCGTATACGTAGGAGCGTCCGGACAGCGGGTCACGGATCGCACCGCCAATGCAGGTTGCCGCGCCGCCGAAGGGCTCGATCTCGGTGGGGTGGTTATGCGTCTCGTTCTTGAACAGCAGCAGCCAGGGCTCGTCACCCTCCTCGGTCTTGACCGTGATCTTGACCGTGCATGCGTTGATCTCCTCGGACTCGTCGATCTTGGGCAGCTTGCCGTTTGCCTTGAGGTAACGCGTACCGATGGTGGCAATATCCATGAGCGTCATGGGCTTGTGCTCTCTGCCAAGCTCGGTTCTCATATTCTTGTAAATGCTGCAGGCACGCTCCAGCTCCTTGTCCTCGATCTCGACCTCGCCGATCTCGGTCAGGAACGTGGTGTGACGGCAGTGGTCAGACCAGTAGGTATCAATCATGCGGATCTCAGTGATGGTGGGATCGCGCTTCTCGCTGACAAAGTAGTCGCGGCAGAACGCAAGGTCGTCCATATCCATGGCAAGACCGTAATTCTTGACAAATGCACGCAGGGCGTCGCCCTCCATCTCGCAAAAGCCGTGCAGCGTTTCAACGGTGGTGGGAATATCGTACTGAGCAGCCAGCGTTTCGGGCTTGTCCAGCGTTGCCTCGCGGCTTTCCACGGGGTTGATGACGTGCTTCTTGATCGCGGCAACGTTTGCCTCGGTCAGCGCGCCGTAAAGCAGATATACCTTTGCGGTGCGAACCGTGGGACGGTCGCCGCAGGAAATGATCTGCATGCACTGCGCTGCGCTGTCTGCTCTCTGGTCATACTGACCGGGCAGAAATTCTACGGCAAATACGACAGCACCGTCCGCTTCGATCTCTGCGGACACGTTATCCAGCTGCGGCTCGGACAGCACGGTCTGCGTAGCGTACGCAAACAGCTGCTCGGTGGCATTCTCTACGTCGTAGCGGTTGATCACGCGTACGCGCTCCAACGATTCGATGCCCAAAAACGTATTGATCTCTTTACAAAGGGACGCTGCCTCGTGGTCAAGTCCCTGCTTTTTTTCAACGTAAACTCTATAAACCATGTTGACCTCCTTAACCCTGCTTTGCAGCAAGTGCGCGCTGACCGATATCGCTGCGCATATAAGCATTTTCAAACTTTACCTCGGCTGCGATCCTGTATGCGTGTGCAACCGCATCCGCAAGCGTATCCTCAACCGCTACCGCGCCAAGCACTCTGCCGCCTGCGGTTACCAGGCTGCCGTCCTGTACCTTTGCACCCGCAACAAAGATGTATTCATCCTTGCCGGTTTCGGGCAGCGTCATGGGATAGCCCGAGCCGTACTTCTGCGGATAACCGCCCGATGCAACCACCACGCAGCAAGCGTGACGCTGGGCGAACTTGACCTCGGTTTCTGCCAGCGTACCGTTGGCGGTCGCCTGCATGACAGTCAAAAGATCGCTTTCCAAGAGCGGCAGTACAACCTGCGTTTCGGGGTCACCGAAGCGGCAGTTATACTCAATGACGCGAGCACCCTTGGGGGTCAACATCAAGCCGAAGTACAAGCAGCCCTTAAAGGTTCTGCCCTCCGCGTTCATAGCGGCAATGGTGGGCAGGAAAATGGTTTCCATGCACTCGCGTGCAATTTCTTCGGTGTAATAGGGGTTGGGCGCAACCGTGCCCATGCCGCCCGTGTTCAGACCCCGGTCGCCGTCCAGTGCGCGCTTGTGGTCCATGGAGGAAACCATGGGCTTGACGCACTTGCCGTCGGTAAATGCCAGAACGGAAACCTCGGGACCTGTCAAAAACTCTTCAATGACCACGCGGCTGCCGCTCTCGCCAAACGCCTTATCCTGCATCATGGAAACGATTGCCTCAACAGCCTCCTCGCGAGTCTGTGCAATGATAACGCCCTTGCCCAGCGCCAAGCCGTCTGCCTTGATGACCGTGGGAATGGGCGCATCCTTGACGTAAGCAAGCGCCGCATCCATGTCCTCGAACACCTCGTAGGTAGCCGTGGGAATGCCGTATTTCTTCATCAAATTCTTGGAGAACACCTTGCTGCCCTCAATGATCGCCGCATTTGCGGTAGGACCGAAGCAAGGAATGCCGATCTCGTTCAGTCTGTCAACGCAGCCAAGAACCAGCGGATCGTCGGGGGCTACAACTGCGAAATCGATGGCGTTTTCCTTGGCAAACGCCACGATGCCGTCCAGATCCTTAGCTCCCACGGGCACGCAGATGGCGTCATCCTTCATGCCGCCATTACCGGGCAGCGCGTAAATGACCTCAACGCTCGGGTTCTCTTTTAACTTTTTAATAATCGTATGCTCGCGGCCACCGCCGCCTACAACCATTAACTTCATTCGTTTTCCTCTTCAAATATTAGTGGTGGAACAGTCTCATGCCGGTGAACGCCATGGACATGCCGTACTTGTTGCAGCACTCGATGACCAGATCGTCACGGATCGAGCCGCCGGGCTCTGCGATGTACTTAACGCCGCTCTTCTTTGCGCGCTCGATGTTATCGCTGAACGGGAAGAACGCATCCGAACCAAGGGCAACGCCGTCAATGGTGTCAAGGTATGCTCTCTGCTCCTCGCGGGTAAATACCGCGGGGTGCCCGGTAAAGTACTTCTGCCAGTTGCCGTCAGCGCAAACGCCCTCTTCGTTCTGGTTGATGTAGCCGTCGATGACGTTATCTCTGTCGGGTCTGCCGATGGTGGGCAGGAAGGGCAGGTTCAGCACCTTGTCATGCTGACGCAGGAACCAAGTGTCCGCCTTGCCGCCTGCAAGTCTTGTGCAGTGTACGCGCGACTGCTGACCTGCACCAACGCCGATTGCCTGGCCGTCAACGGCATAGCAAACCGAGTTGGACTGGGTGTACTTCAGGGTGATGAGTGCTACGATCAAATCGCGGATCGCGCTCTCGGGCATATCCTTGTTTTCGGTGACAATGTTGGTCAGCAGCTCACGGTTGATCTCAAAATTGTTTCTGCCCTGCTCAAAGGTGATGCCGTATACCTGCTTGCGCTCGATGGCATCGGGCACGAAGTCGGGATCGATCTTGACGATGTTGTAAGTGCCCTTTCTCTTGGACTTGAGAATTTCAAGTGCCTCGGGCTCGTAGCCGGGAGCGATGACGCCGTCGGATACCTCGCGCTTGATCATGAGCGCGGTGGTCACGTCGCACACGTCGGAAAGCGCAACCCAGTCACCGAACGAGCACATTCTGTCCGTACCTCTTGCTCTTGCGTAAGCGCAAGCCAGGGGGGA
>JAZRDG010000119.1:0-21705 GCA_045660125.1 Eubacteriales bacterium
CGCCGCCTCCCGTGGGCGATCGCTTTGCCCTGGCAGGGCGCGTTTGGGAAGTCGAGGAGCTGGATATTGCGCGCAAGCTGATCTACGTCAAAGCCGTTGAGGGCAAGATGGAGATCTCCTGGCCGGGTGACTTTGGCGAGATCCATACCAAGATTCTGGAGCGCATGAAGCAGGTGCTCATAGAGGATACCGTGTATCCCTACCTTAAGGACAACGCGCGCGCAAGACTTGACAAGGCGCGCCACGTGGCGCACAATACGGGCATGCACGAGCATTCGCTGATCCATCTGGGTGGATACAGCTGGTGCTTATTCCCTTGGCTTGGCACGCGCGCCTTCCGCACGCTGCGCCGCTTGCTCAAAAAGCACGCAAAGCAGCTGGGCATCTCGGGCATTGAGTTTGAGGGCTGCTATTATATCACGTTCAAGATGGAAAAGAGCGGCGACTATGCGCTGATCTTAGAGCTTTGCCGCATTGCAGAGCAGGGGATCGATGCCGAGAGCCTTGTGGATGCGGGCGAGCTGCCCGTGTTTGAAAAATACGACGATTACGTGCCGGGCGATCTGCTCAGGCAGGCTTATGCAACCGATCGGCTGATCGTGCCGCCCGTGGTGCAGCGCCTGCACGGAATACTTGACGAATATTAACTACCGCTTTGCAGCGTAATCGATGAGTAAAACGCCACCGCACAGCACCACAAGACCGCCAAACACGTATTCAAGGGCAGGTATGTACGCGCTGCCGATCAGGTTGGGGTTTTGCAAAATGGCTGCCTCTGTGCGCACGGCGGTGTCGCAGATCGCAAGGGATAGCAGGTTCAGCCCGAACAGGGCTACGTAAAAGGCTACGGGTGAAAGGGAAAATGCGCGACTTTTGTGTTTGCTGTGTACCATTTGTTCTCTCCTTGATTCTTTTTGCTTTGATCATACCATAAAAGGCGTGCAAAATCCAGTAAAAAGTGTTGGTAAGGCAGGAAAAACATGCAAAACAAACGCTAAATATTGAATATTTCTGCTTTTTTTCAAATATTTGACACAATATGTTGTGGAAGGTCTTTACAAACGCCACAAAATGTGTTATACTTGTCACAAAGAAAGTTCACCTTGGAGGAATTTTATATGAATTGTCCTGCTTGTGGTTTTGCAGAAAGTAAGGTCGTGGATTCCAGACCGGTCAATGAAGGCGCCAGCATCCGCCGCAGACGCGAATGCCTGCAGTGCCAAAAACGCTTTACGACGTTTGAGATCATGGAGTCTGTGCAGATCTTCGTTGTCAAAAAGAACGGGGAAAAGCAGCTCTTTGATAAGTCCAAGCTGCTGGTAGGCGTGCTTAAGGCAACGCAAAAGCGTCCTGTCAATGCAGAGGAGATCGTGAACCAGATCGAGCTGGATCTGCAGAATGCGCTGCGCCAGGAGGTCAGCTCCAGCGAGCTGGGTGAGATGGTCATGGATATTCTGCGCGAGAAGGACGAGGTGGCGTACGTGCGCTTTGCATCGGTCTACCGTGAGTTTAACGACGTGGATTCCTTTATGGCAGAGCTCAAGTCGCTCAAGCGCCGTCAATCCAAGAAGAATTAAAAGGTTTATATGAGAAAAACGTATTTTCTGCGCTTTTTGTACCGCTCGGTCGTGCTGGTCGCGCTGATCGCACTTTGCATCTGCAGACCCGAAACCGCAGATATCATCGGTGGCTTTGCCGTTCTGACGCAATTTCACCCCACGCACCTGTTCTTGTATTTTCTGTGGTTTGTCTGGATGTTTGATATGATCTTTCAGATCGTGCCAAGCAAGGGCTGGTTTTCCATGGGCTCGCAAAAGGTCTTTCGCCGCAACTATGCGCCCTGCGCGAATTGCGAAAAGGTGGATCGCCGCGCGCTGCGCCGCAGATACACCAAGGAAGCCTTGAAAGTCTGGTACTTTTGGGGGCCGCTGACCGCTCTTTTGGCAGCCGCATGGTTTATGTGGCTGAAGCCTATGGGCGCTTATTGGTTTCCGCTTTTGTTCGTGGGCGCGTTTTACGTGTGCGATCTGATCTGCGTCTTGTTCTGGTGCCCGTTCCGCGTGTGGTTGATGAAAAACCGCTGCTGCACCACCTGCCGCATTTTCAATTGGGATCACTTTATGATGTTCACGCCGTTTTTGTTCGTGCCGGGTCTGTATTCCTGGTCGCTGGCAGGGCTTGCGGTGATCATTTTCATCATTTGGGAATTTCAGGTCTATACCCACCCCGAACGCTTTACCGACGCCTGCAATGACACGCTCAAGTGCAAGAATTGCACCGACCGTCTTTGCGGAAAATTCTGATAACAAAAAAAGAGAACGCCGTGCGTTCTCTTTTTTTATAACTCAAACAATTTGATCATGGCAATTGCCGTGCCGCTTTCGTACTCGCGTACCTCGCCAAGGGCGAAGAAATGCCCCTTTGCGTCGCAGATGCGCACGCGTGTGCCGACGGGATGGTCGGTATGGATCTTGCCCTGATAGATCTCGCAGCCGTTGCGACAAAGACGCTCGTAAAACGAGGGGAGATGTACCGCGGGATGCTCTGCAAACAGCACCTCAACCGGGCGCAGCAGCGCAAGGCGCTCGTCATCGCTCATTTGCTCAAGCGCAGCCGTTGTGACGCATTCCGTAATCGAAAAGCCGCCTGCACATACGCGCTCAAGGCTCGCCATGGCACCGCCGCAGCCAAGAGCTGCGCCAATGTCTGCGCAAAGCGTACGGATATACGTGCCGCCCGAGCAATCCACGGTCAAAACGTAATCGGCAGGACTTTGGGTCGGCTGGCAGGAAAGGGAGTAGATCTCAATCTCGCGCGCCTCTCGCTCAATAGTCGTACCCTTGCGCGCAAGGTCGCAAAGCTTTTGCCCGTCCACCTTAAGTGCGCTGTACATGGGCGGAATTTGCTTGATCTTGCCCACAAAGCGGTTGCATACCTCTGCCACCTCTGCACAGGAGGGAATGGCGTCGGAGGTGGTCAGCACCGTGCCCGTGGTGTCCTCAGTGTCGGTGGTAAGCCCGAGTCGCAACGTTGCGCGATAGACCTTGCGGTCGTGGCTGACGTACTCGCAAGCCTTAGCCGCTCTGCCAACAAGCACCACCAAAACGCCTGTCGCCATAGGATCAAGCGTGCCCGTGTGACCCACGCGACGGGTGTGCAGGGCGCGGCGCACCTTGCCAACAATGTCATGCGAGGTTGCGCCCGCATGCTTGTCTATCAGCAAAATGCCGCTTGGCTCAAAGGGCTGCGCACTCATGCGGGGAAGCGCACGTGCGCCGAGTAGATGGGCATACCCTTGGAAGAGAAGTTTGCCTCGTATTCGGTCATAACGTTGGTTGCAGCCAGCTCGCTTGCGTGCAGATCCTCGGTCTTCCAAACGATCTCAAGTCCGCATGCCTCAAATTCCTCCAGGCTGAAGAAGAACAGATCGTGGTTGTCGGTCTTGAACTTGAGCATGCCGCCGGGAACGAGCAGCTCGCGGTACTTTTCAAGGAAGCCGCGGTGGGTGAGTCTGCGCTTTTTGTAGCCGCTCTTGGGCCAGGGGTCGCTGAAATTGAGATAAATGGTGTCCAGGCAATGCGCAGGCAGCCATTCGGGCAGGTTCTCGGCATTGCCGATGATAAAGCGCAGGTTGTCGGGGCGCTGATCAGCGCACGCGCTTGCCTTTTCAAGAGCAAGACACGCTACGTCCGCAACGCGCTCCATAGCGATCATATTGACCTCGGGGATTGCCGCAGCCGTGCCGCAGGCAAACGCGCCCTTACCGCAGCCGATCTCGAGTGCCAGAGGCTTTTTCTCGGAGAAGGGAGCGCAGGGGTCTTGCATGAGCAGCTCGGGATGCTCGATCAGCAAATCGGAGCAAGCGGCGATTCTTTCAGCGCCGTGCTTTTTTCTTCTCATTCTCATAGGTAGATACCTCGATTAAACGTTAAATCTGAACAGAACGATGTCGCTGTCCTGCATGACGTATTCCTTGCCCTCACTGCGGTAAAGGCCTGCGTCCTTACAAGCGGCAACGCTGCCCAGCTTGACCAGATCGTCAAAGGAAACAACCTCTGCACGGATAAAGCCGCGCTCAAAGTCGCTGTGGATCTTACCTGCAGCCTGGGGCGC
Organism: Eubacteriales bacterium; assembly: GCA_045660125.1. Taxonomy (GTDB): domain Bacteria; phylum Bacillota; class Clostridia; order Oscillospirales; family CAG-272; genus SVQP01. The sequence goes on from JAZRDG010000119.1 coordinate 4,114, forward strand.
CTTGGTGCCCTTGGTGATGGTCCAAGCGCGAACCTCCTTGGGGCCTGCGGTCATGTAAGAGGTCAGACCCAAGAGGGAATAGCTTGCCTTGATCAGCTTGTCAAGACCGCTTTCCTCAATGCCCATGTCCTCCATGAACATTGCCTTTTCATCAGCATCCAGCTGCGCGATCTCTGCCTCGATGCCTGCGCAGATCCACATGATCTCGCTCTGCTCGCTCTTGGCGTACTCCTTGAGCTTGACGTATGCGGGGTTGCCCAGAGGCTCGCTGCCTGCATCGTCCTCGCTGACGTTTGCCACGTAGATAACGGGCATACGGGTCAAGAGGTGCGTGTCAGCCAAAAGCTCCTCCTCGTCGGCGGTCAGCGCAACGGTACGCGCGCAAAGACCCTCCTCCAGAGCGGCAAGGATCTTCTTGAATACCTCCATCTGAGCAGCCAGAGACTTGTCTGCACGCATGGCCTTGGTGGTGCGCTCAATGCGGCGCTCCATCATTTCCATGTCGGAAAGAATGAGCTCCATGTTGATGGTCTCAAGGTCACGCATGGGGTCAATGCTGCCCTCAACGTGGATAATGTCGTCATTTTCAAAGCAACGAATGATGTGCAGAATTGCATCACACTCGCGAATGTTGGAAAGGAACTGGTTGCCCAGACCCTCGCCCTTGGATGCGCCCTTGACAAGACCTGCAATGTCAAGGAACTCGCAAACAGCAGGGGTCAGCTTTTCGGGCTTGTACATTTCTGCCAGCACGTCCAGACGCTTGTCCGGTACGGGCACGATGCCCACGTTGGGCTCAATGGTGCAGAAGGGATAGTTTGCGGATTCGGCACCCGCATTGGTCAAGGCGTTGAACAGAGTGGACTTGCCTACGTTGGGCAAACCGACAATACCAAGTTTCATGTTTTCATATCTCCAAATTTCTAAATTTTAGCGTAGCCATATTTATACATCATAATTATAAACCATTTTTTCGGTTTTGGCAAGACCCCACACAAATTTTGCCGTGTGAGATTTGGAGAAAATTATGCCCGATGGCAGGGCAATCATAGGGGGAATAGACAAAGAGCGCCCGTGCGAAAAAACATTCGCGAATTTTTGCGGATTAGCAGTAGACAAGGGTGAGGGAACATGTTATAATTGAGGTATCACGTGTCAACCGAAAGGAGCTATCACTATGGGCAAGCATTATCTGGTCAACGATTCTCTTTTTTACGCGTATAACCCTTACGTTGAAAAAAATCCGTATCTGCACATGCAGGCGGAGGATGCGCCGCTGCCGCAGTATGCAGAGGTAAAGGACAAATTGCCGCGTCCCGTATGGCAAGGGCGCGAGGACGTGCTGGCGTGCTACGACAAGGTGTGGGAGATCGCCTTCCGTAATCTGCGCAAGCCGAATGCCGAGGCAGGCTTTGTGTCCAATTTCATTGACACCGCCTTTAACGGCTATCTGTTCATGTGGGATTCCTCGTTTATCGTCATGTTTGGCAGATACGGCTCGCAGGTGTTCAACTTCCAGAAAACGCTGGATAATTTCTATTCGCATCAGCACAAGGACGGCTTTATTTGCCGCGAGATCTGCGAGAGCCAGCCCGGAGAGCAATTCCAGCGCGACGATCCATCATCCACCGGCCCCAACATCATGCCTTGGTGCGAGTGGGAGTATTTCCAGCTGACGGGAGATCGGGAACGCCTTTCCCGTGTGTTCTATCCGCTGCTGGCGTATCATAAGTGGCTGCAGCTCAACCGCACCTGGCGTGACGGCAGCTATTGGTCGTGCGGCTTGGCTTGCGGCATGGATAATCAGCCGCGCGTGGAAAAGCAGTACAGCGATCATTGCTCGCACGGACATGCCGTGTGGATCGACGCTTGCATTCAAATGGTCATCAGCGGCAAGGTGCTGATCGAGATGGGCAAAATCCTCGGTCACGAGCAGGACACCGCGTGGCTGGTGCGTGAGGTCGAGATGCTGACCGAGCTGATCAACGATAAGCTTTGGAGCGAGGACGAGGCGTTTTACTTTGATATGTGGCGCTCGGGTCTTTCGGGCGTTAAGAGCATCGGCGCATACTGGTCGCTGCTTGCGGACATCGTGCCTGCAGAGCGTCTGCCGCGCCTGATCGCGCATTTGGAAAATCCCAAGGAATTCAACCGTCCGCACCGCGTGCCCACGCTGTCTGCCGATCACCCCGAGTACAACGAGAACGGTGCTTATTGGAAGGGCTCTGTATGGGCACCCACCAATTATATGGTGCTCAAGGGACTTGAAAGGGTAGGGTATCACGATCTTGCGCACGAGATTGGTTGCAATACGCTTGACAACGTGGTCAAGGTGTTCTTGGAGACGGGTACGGTTTGGGAGAACTATTCGCCCGAGCATCTGCGCCCGGGGCAGCCCGCAAAGTCGGATTTCGTGGGCTGGACGGGTCTGATTCCGATCGCGGTGCTGATCGAGTACGTGTTCGGCATCAAGGCGGACGCCAAGAACGACGAGATCGTGTGGCGCGTGAACCTGACCGAGCAGCACGGCATGGAACGCTATCCGTTTGGCGGCAGATCGGTCACGCTGCTGTGTGACGCACGCGAAAGTGCCGATGCAGAGCCGCACATCACGGTCAAGTGCGATACCCCCGTCAAGGTGCGCGTCATCTGGAACGACGGCGAAAAGGTGATCGAAGCATAAAATAAAACAATTGCGGGAGGGCTAACACCCTCCCGCAATTCAATTGGTCTTTATTTATAAATTTGTTATTTCCACCAAAGGTGAACGATCATCCAAAGTACAAAATCTATTGCAATGAATATGACTTCCATGATGCATAGTACGGTGATGCCTGCAAGGATTTCTGCAAACCAAGGCGCATTGGTTGCAATACCGAGCATGAGAGTCATGGGCACAATTATTGTAGTAAATGCAAGAATTTCTGCCAAGAAATCAGGGAATTTGATCATGTACAAAAGCTCTTTTTTGAATGTCATTTTTTCATGATTACAATATTCCTGATAAGCGCGCCGCAAATCATTGTTTTCTCTTCTGTAATGATATACAACCCCCAAAATAATGACTGCCGGAATACCGATCAGAATCAAACTCCTTACGAGCACGTTCTGAAAGATATTCGCAACGGTGAGCAATATAGCGGAGCCCAATATGGAGATCACAAAGCATAAGCCCGCATAAAAAAGCATGATCAGTAGCTTTTTGAGATACAATTTTACATATTTTTGCATATTAACCTCTCTTAATTGTTGCTCTCATAATCTATGCGCAAAACCATGCCGTTTTTCTCATGTCTTGCATCGTAATTGCCCATGCCGATATAAAAGCTATCGCCGTGTGCGGCAATGCTTTGCGGCTGTACCTCATACGTAAAGTTGAATAATTCTTTGAAATCGGTCACCTCGCCACCGTCGTGCTCCCAAACTGAGACACGATAGCTGCCGTTATCCTGCTGCAATCCGCACAACGCGTAAAGTTTGTCATTGCAGATAGTCAGGTCAAACACGTTGGGGCTTTCGGGGAATGTCACCCTTGTAAAGCTCGCCATATCGTTTGTGGCGTACAGATATCCTGTTGTAAAGAACATGACGCCCTGATATTCCACCTTGGAGCTGATAATGCAATTGTTGTATTTGACCTGATGAATCTTTTGCGTCCAATGGTTATCAAACACAAATGAACCGTTTTCGTAGCGGTACAGATCGTAGGTCAGCTCGTTATCACCATAGAAAAAGGTTGCGTACAAGGCATCGCCAAACACAAACAGATCGGGAACACGCACGCATTGGCTGCCCGAGGTGTCAAGCAGCGCGCCGTCCTTGTACATCTTGACTGCGGAAAAGGTCTTGCCACCATCCGCGGAGCAAGCAATCGGATATTGCCCGGATGCGACACCCAAGCCGCAAAACATCATGCCTTGATATTCGACCATGTCGAAGTTGTGCATGCCACCGGGAATATTGCGGTGCTTTTCCCAAGTTCCATTGTTCCACGCATAATAATTACCGTACGTCCAATCCTCGGTGGGGTCAATGCCGGGAGCGACCAAGGTATTGTTGATCACGCAAAACCTAAATACTTCCTCGTCGGGTACAGTGCCGCTGATATCCCACGCATCATGCGCAATATCGTACGCCCAAATATCCACTGGACCTGCATTGGAATCATAATCACCGCTGCCCATGTACAGCTTGCCGTCCAATATCACCATATCCCAAGGATTTCTTGCACGGTTGCCCTCGGAGTAACGCGAGGATGCGGGAATCCCAAGCTCGGTGTATGCGATATCATCCACCGTGCGCGTAAACGTGCAAGACACCAAGGTGCACAGGATAAGCAGTAGTATACAAAAAACAGAGAACTTTTTCACAACGCAGTCTCCTTTAGAAAGTTTTTGTGTTGCCTAATTTAATCTCATTATAGTATAAAAGAGCCAATATGTCAAGGAAAACTTTGGGGGAGAGTGTAGCTGTTGCTTTTTGGGGGGCAGGGATAGCAATTCCTTAACTTAATGATATTGGGGATTGCTCCCGCAGTACGTAAATAAATTTAATCTGCCAAATTGTTAACTGATTTTGAAAAAACTCTTTACAAATATGTTATTTTGTGATACAATTATTAACGCCAAGAAAAAAACAGCGATTTTGCATAAATTTCCGACAAAATTCATTCAAAAATCACACAAGCCGATCAATTCTGTGGTATAATGATAACAGTAGAACCAAAACGCTGCAAGAAATATTTGACTAAAGATAAAAAGGAGGATCCAAACTATGATGGATACCAAAATTCTTGTCGTAGACGACGACAGCAACATCAGCGAATTACTTAAGGTGTATTTCACCAACGAGGGTTATGAGGTTAAGACTGCATCCGACGGTGTAGAGGGCATCAGCTTCTTTAAGATGTACGAGCCCGATATCGTGCTGCTTGACATCATGCTGCCCAAAAAGGACGGCTGGCAGGTTTGCCGCGAGATCCGCGAAATGTCCTCCAAGCCCATTATCATGATCACCGCTAAGGGTGAGGTGTTTGATAAGGTGCTGGGTCTGGAGCTGGGCGCGGACGATTTCCTGGTTAAGCCCTTTGATATGAAGGAGCTTTCCGCACGCGTCAAGGCAGTGCTGCGCCGCTATCAGGCACACAACAATCAGGACGACGACGAGGTTGTCAAGTTTGAGAACATCGAGATCAGCCGTCAGAAGTACGAGCTCAAGCTCAAGGGCAAGAGCGTGGACATTCCCCCCAAGGAGCTGGAGCTGCTTTACTTCCTTGCTTCCAACTACAATCGCGTATTTACCCGCGATCAGCTGCTGGATAAGGTCTGGGGCTTTGACTACCTTGGCGACTCCAGAACGGTTGACGTGCACGTCAAGAGACTGCGCGAAAAGCTGGAGGGTGCTTCGGACAAGTGGATCCTCAAGACGGTTTGGGGCGTAGGCTACAAGTTCGAACTGCTGGGCTGAGGCACGTTTCGTGTTTAAGAGTCTGTTTTTTAAGTATATCACGGCGTTTATGCTGATCATTGTGGTCAGCTTTATGCTGCTGATCGTGATCATCGGCAATATCATCAACGGGTATTCCGAGCAGGTCAAGACCGAGCTGATCACCAATTCCGCAGCCGCCGCATATGCTTACGTGGACGGGAGCTATCAAAAGGATATACCGTTTTCGGAGTACGTTGCCCAAAACGAGCATCCCACAGCTGAAATATTGCAGGCGCTGACCGTCAATGCAGATGGCATTACCATTCTGATCGCAGACGCAGACGGCACGCTGCTCATGGGACGCGGCGTGGAGCAGGAGCTTTTCGAGGTAGGACAGGTTTTGCCGCTGGCAGATATGCAGGTGGTGCTTTCGGGTCAGCACGTGCAGGGAACGGATACCTTTGCGGGTGCGCTTTCGCAGCCGCACGTGGTGCATGCGTATCCCTTTTTGCACGAGGGCGAGGTTTACGGCGTGCTGCTTGTGTGCGCGGACTCCTCGGATTGGATGGATCTGCGCGATTCCACCGTACAGGTCATCATGGCAGCCAGCCTTTGGGTCATGCTTGCCGCGCTGATCGCGTTCTATTTTATCACCGAGCGCATCATCACGCCGCTCAAGGAAATGAGCCACGCGGCAAAAAGCTTTGCTGCAGGTAAATTTGACGTGCGCGTGCCCGTGCACGGAAACGATGAGGTGGCAGAGCTTGCGCGCGCAATGAACAACATGGCGCAATCCTTGGAGGCGCTGGATAAAATGCGTACCTCGTTCATGGCAAACGTGTCGCACGATCTGCGCACGCCCATGACCACCATATCCGGCTTTATTGATAGCATTTTGGACGGGGTGATCCCCGCGGAGCAGCAGCATTATTATCTGGGCATTGTGTCCGAGGAGGTCAAGCGTCTTTCGCGCCTGGTCACGCAGCTGCTGGATCTGTCGCGTATTCAGGCGGGCGACCGCAAATTCGTGTCCGCGCCGTTTGATATCTGCGAGATCTCTCGCCTGATTCTGATCTCGTTTGAGCAAAAGATCGACGAGAAACGCTTGGACGTGGAGTTTGAATGCGAGGATGACAATCTTTTCGTGCTTGCAGATCGTGACGCCATGTATCAGATCGTGTATAATCTTGTTGACAACGCGGTAAAATTCTCAAGAGAGGGCGGTGCCTTGCGCATTCGCCTTGACCGCATCAGAAAGGGTCAGAAGATTCGCGTGCGCATCTATAATCAGGGGCAGGGCATTGCCAAAGAGGATCTGCCGTACGTATTTGAGCGCTTTTATAAGAGCGACAAGAGTCGCGGACTTGATAAAAAGGGCGTTGGTTTGGGACTTTATATTGCCAAAACCATCATTGAAGCCCATCATGAGAGTATCTCGGTTGACAGCGTAGCGGGCGAGTGGTGTGAATTCACCTTCACGCTGCCCGAGGTAAGTGCTCCCGAAAAGGAATGAGAGGGGGAGAACAGTATGGAAGAAAAACGTGAACAAAATCCTGTGCAAGAGCAGGATGAGAAAATAGAAACTGTACAAGAGCCGGCACAGGAGCCGGACAAAGAAACTGCGCAGACCGAGCAGCAGACGGCTGACGAGGCGCAGCAGATCTTTGACGCAGAGGCTGCCAAGCAGCCCCAAGAGAAATGCGTGTATAAATGGAATTATGAGGATCAGCGCGCGGCTGATCTCAAGCCCAAAAAGCCCAAGCGCAGAATTGGCGTGTGGATCTACGCGCTGCTTGCCACTGCGGCGGCTGCGCTGTGTCTGGGGCTTGTGATCGGTATGCTGATCTTTGCCGTGATCTCACAGGTAGTCGGCGGTGACGGACAGAACATCATTGAGGGTGGCTTTACGGGTGACGTGACCATCGTGGGCGGCGGCGACGAGCAGACGCTTGAGCTCAGCGCCTTGGAGTCGGTGCGCAATTATACCGTTGTCATTACCGCCAAGGATCAGGACGGCGTGAATACGGGCACAGGCTTTGTGCTGACCGAGGATGGCTATATTGCCACCAATTACCACGTCGTTGAGGGCGCGCAGACCATTACGGTCAAGTTTTATAACGGTCAGGCGGCTGTTGCCGAGCTGGTCGGCTATTCCGAGATCGACGATATTGCCGTGATCAAGATTGAGGCAAGAGGCTTGTACGTAGCAAGGCTTGGCAGCTCTGCCAACGTACAGGACGCGCAAAACGTGTACGCCGTGGGCACGCCTGCAGGCGAGGAATACGCGTGGAGCGTGACCAAGGGCATTGTGTCCTTTGCGCAAAGAGACGTCAAGATCTATGACGACGAGGGCATTCTGGTCAAGAAAATGAAGCTGATCCAGACCGACACGCCGGTCAATCCGGGTAACTCGGGCGGACCGCTTGTCAACTCGGACGGCGAGGTACTGGGTATTATTACCTTGAAGCTTTCTGGACAGTACGAAAACATGGGCTTTGCCATTCCGATCGACGGTGCGATGGTGCTGATCAATAACATCATCGAAACGGGCGAGCCGGGCGAATCGCCCATTACCACCAAGCGTCCGCTGATCGGTATCGTGGGCGTTGGCGTTCAGGCAGGGAAGTATTATATCAACATTCCCGAGGAAAACAAGATTCAAGAGGTGGATCAGGCATATGCCAATGCGCATCCGAACGAGGTGTTCTATGCATCTCAAACGGGCATTTGGGTGCAAAGCACCACGCCCGGTCTGGATGCCTCCAATAAGCTGCTGCCCGGTGATATCATCGTTATGGCAGACGGCAGAGAGCTGCTTACCATTTACGATCTGATGGACGTGATCAACGAGCATAACGGTGGCGATACCGTTGAGCTGACCTTTTACCGTAACGGAATTCCGGGCATTGTAAACGTGGAGCTCGGCTACGCAGATTAAAATTGAAATTTAAAAAGGAGATAGTATGGCTTGGGATTTATGGCTTTTTGAGCACGTCGGCGCATGGGATTATCTGATCCGCGTGGTTGTGGCATGCCTGTGCGGCGGACTCATTGGTCTTGAGCGAACCAAACGCCTCAAGGAAGCGGGCATACGCACCCACATTATCGTGGCGCTGGGCGCGACCTTGATCATGGTGGTCTCCAAATACGGCTTTTCCGACGTTGTGGGGGCAGATGCCTCGCGTATTGCCTCCAACGTCATCACAGGCGACAGCTTTTTGGGCGCTGGTGTGATCTTTGTACGCGGCGGCTCGGTCAAGGGCTTGACCACCGCAGCGGGCATTTGGGCAACCGCCGCTATCGGACTTGCGCTGGGCGCGGGTATGTATACGGTCGGCGTGCTTTGCACCGCACTCATGATTTTGCTGCAGATCGCGCTGCACAAGTTCTTGCCGGGCGATATGCAGTCCTCCAAGGAGCTTTTGCTGGTCATTTCCAGGGATTATCACACGGTGATGCCCAAGATCCGCACAAGACTTACGGAAATGAAGGTGCTGGTTGCCGGTGTGGAGATGGAAAAGCTGGAGAATGGTGACACGCGCGTGATGATGGAGGTTCGCATACACAAGGACAATCTCAGCGACGAGCTGCTTGACCTCGCGGACGAATTCCCCGAGATCAAGTCGATCGTGCTGTAAATAAAAAAGCGAGTTGCTCGTACGAGCAACTCGCTTTTTATATCTTAACCCAAAAACGGGTTGAGCTTTGCAGCTTCCTTCATGCCGAAGATGACAGATCTCGGCTTTTTGGACTTAAAGATGGCAGAGCCTGCCACGATGACGTTTGCGCCTGCGCTTGTGCAGTAGCCAACGTTGTCGGGATTGATGCCGCCGTCCACCTCAATGTCCAACTTGAGCTTGTGATCTGCCGCGTATCTGCGCAGCACGCGCACCTTATCAAGCATGGGCATCATAAGCTCCTGACCGCCAAAGCCGGGCTCGACCGTCATGATCGTGACCTGCGAGAGCGACTTGAGATAGGGGAAGATGGTTTCAATGGGCGTCTTGGGGGATGCCGCAATACCCACGCGCATTTCGTGCGAGGCAATGGCACGAATAACTGCCTCGGGATCATCGGTGCTTTCGATATGGAAGGTGATCATGTCCGCGCCTGCCTTGACGAATCTGTCCACGTAGCGAATGGGATCGTTGATCATCAGGTGCACGTCAAAGATCAGCTTGGTGTGCTTGCGGATCGACGCAATCAGCTCAGGACCAAAGCTGATATTGGGAACAAACGCACCGTCCATGATATCAAGGTGCAGATAGTTTGCGCCTGCATCCTCAACCTTTTTGATCTCGTCGGCAAGGTGCGCGTAATCGGCAGCCAGCAGGGAAGGAGATATGTAAGTCATAGTTTATGTTCCTTTCTGTTGCAAAAAGTAGATAGGTGTCATATTCTGTAGTGTAACGGTTCGCACGCTCGCGGCAGCTGGGATGTAAAAAGCAAAGGAAACGGGAAAAGATTGCTGCCGTCACCGTGCTTTATATAGATTCTATCAGACAAACCGCGTGTGCGGCAATGCCAAGCCCCTCGCCTGTAAAGCCAAGATGCTCCTCTGTGGTCGCTTTGACGTTGATCTGGTCAAGCTCAAGCCCCAATACACTTGCAAGGTTTGAGCGCATGGTGGGAATGTGAGGGGAGAGCTTGGGGGCTTGCGCGATGATAGTGGCATCTACGTTACAGATGCGGTAACCCTTTTGCTTAAGCAGGGCAGCCACGTGCGCTGCAAGCACCAGGCTGTCTGCGCCCTTGTAGGCGGGATCGGTGTCGGGAAAATGCTTGCCTATGTCGCCAAGAGCGGCTGCGCCCAGCAGCGCATCCATGACCGCGTGGGTCAGCACGTCGGCGTCCGAGTGACCAAGCAACCCTTTGTCATATTCGATCTTGACGCCGCCAAGGATCAGGTCGCGTCCTTCTACCAAGCGGTGTACGTCGTATCCGTGTCCGATCCTCATGCCTGCTCCTCGCTTTCCTTTTGGCGCGTCTCCAAGATCAGCTGCGCGTAGGGCAGATCGCAAGGCTCGGTGATCTTGATGTTCTGCTTGGAGCATTGCACCATCTTGACGGGGTGTTTGACAAATTCGATCAGGGAATTATCGTCGGTTGCCGTAAACTTGTGCTCAATTGCCGCGTAGCTTGCAGCGAGGTAGAGCGCATGGCGGAACACCTGCGGCGTTTGCGCCTGCCAGCAGAGTGCTCGCTCGGGCGTTTGGGTGATATATCCCGCTTTATCCACCACCTTGACCGTATCGGTTGCGGGAATACCTGCAGATGCGGCATCGGTCTTGTAGGCAACACGGCAGACCTCGCTGATCTGCTCGGGGGTGGTCAGGCAGCGCGCAGCGTCGGCAATTGCCACGTAACGCACCTTGTCGCTGACCGCCTCCACGCCCGCAAGGGCGGATGCCTGTCTGGTCACGCCGCCCGCGACGACCGCGTGCAGCTTTGTAATGCCGTATTTTTGCTTGAAATCCCAATAAAGGTCAATCTCGTCCTGCTTGGCAGCCACTACGATCTCGCCAATGCAGGGCGTATTTTGGTAAGCAAGCAGGGTGTGCACCACCACGGGCTTGCCGCAAAGCTCCAGCATTTGCTTGGTTACCTCGCCGCCCATGCGCGTGCCGTTCCCACCTGCCACGATCACCGCAGCAGTGTAGTTGCGCTTGCCCGCCTCTTTACTTGCCGCGCGCAGCACGTCAGCTGCGTCCTTGGCGGCATCTTTCGCGGTATAACTCATTTTTTCTCGCTTTCGTCAAGAGCGTTGATGGCAGCCACACGGGGTGCGTGACGCTCGCCCTCGAATTTCTGATCAAGGAATGCATCTACCAGATCGCAAGCCACACCGTAGCCTACAACGCGCGCGCCAAAGCAAAGCACGTTGGCGTCGTTGTGCATACGCGTCATGCGAGCAGAGAAGGTGTCCGAGCAGCAAGCAGCGCGAATGCCCGCGTGCTTGGTTGCGCACATGGACATGCCAATGCCCGTGCCGCAGATCAGAATACCCGTGGTGAACTCGCCGCTCTGGATCTTGGTGCACAGAGCGTGCGCAATGTCGGGGTAATTGCAAGCGTCGGTGCTGTAGCAGCCAACGTCCAGCATTTCTACGCCTTTATTTGCCAAGTACTGCTTGATTTGCTCCTTGAGGGCATAGCCCGCGTGGTCGCATCCGATGACAATTTTGTTGATCAGCATGTTGGTGTACCTCTCTTATCCGTTTTGATTTGCAAGTCGTTCGTTTCTTTCGCGTTCAGCCTGCGAGGGGCGCAGATAGACAACCGCAAGTGCGGTATCGTCCGTTGCTTCGCCGCGCTCGTATGCGGCAAGACCGCACATGGCAACGCTGTAGCCGCTCTGCACTCTCAGTTCTTCGGGAACGGGCAGGACGGCGGTTTTTTCAAAGCCCTCGATGGTAATATCGTAGCCGTCGCCTACAAGGTAGACCGGCTGCTGCATCTCTGCAAGCTCTGCATCAAGGTCAGCAATCGAGATAGCGCGGTCGGGGCAAAGGCGGGTCAGCACACCGTTCTCGCAAGAGAACAGCGCGTTATACACCTGCGCGCGGCGCGCGTTCATGACGGGGCATATAATGCCGTTAAAATAGCGCAGATTGTACGCAAGCGCCTCCAGGGTGGAAACACCCGCGCAAGGAATGTCCTTGCCAAATGCCAAGCCCTTGACGGTTGCAACGCCGATGCGCACGCCCGTAAACGAGCCGGGGCCGTTGCTGACCGCAAACAGGTCAAGATCGTCGATCTCCCATTCTGCGCTCTTGAGCGCGGATTCGATCATGGGCAGCAGGGTCTGACTGTGTGTATTTCCCGTGTTGAGGGTGTAGTGTGCGACCATGCGAGAATCCTCGCACAACGCCACCGAGCCCACCACGGCGGTGGAATCAAGTGCCAAAATCTTCATCTGTCAGATCCTTTCTATCAAGATCTCGCGGCTGTCGGGACAAGCCGCGTCGTTTTTGGTGATGGTTACGCGCACGTAATGCAAGGGCAGCGCGTAGGGGATCTTCTCGCACCACTCCGCAATGCAAATGCCGCGGTCGGGGTAATCGTCAAAGCCCATGGAGTACAAATCGTCCTCCGAGTCGATGCGGTACATGTCAAAGTGGAACAGCGAGGTCTTGGTCGCCTTGTTTCTGTATTCGTTGACCAAGGTAAAGGTAGGGGAGCGCACTAAGCTCTCGGGCGAGAGCACCGACGCAAAGCCGCGCGTAAAGGCGGTCTTACCCACGCCAAGGTCGCCGTAAAGCGCCACAAAGCGGGGCAGAGTTTTATCTTGTAGCAGCGCGTTTGCAAGAGCAGCACCCAAGCCCTCGGTCGCCTCGGGCGAGAGAGTTTGCATGCAAAGCGGGAAGGTGTTAATCAAATTCATTGTATTCATCCTGTCAAAACACTTATTCAAACTAATTATAACACAAAAAGCCCTTATTGTAAAGGGCTTTTTGTAATAAGATATTTTGAATTTTACTGCTTATCAGCGTCTTTTTGTCCGCGATCCGAAACCTGCTCGCGCGTGCCGTCGGGGCGCACGATGACCGTATTATCCAAAATACCGGTCATGGATGCGCGGAACTCGCGAATATACTCGGTGCGAAGAGCCGCTCTTTCTTCAAGCTCTTCGGGAGTCAGCTGCTCGCCGCGCTTGACCTTTGCCGCAAGCTCGTTGATGCGGTTGAGTTTTTCCTTTTCCATATTGTCTATGCTCCTTAGTCTGCGGTGTAAAGCTTGTACAGATCAGCGTACATGCCACCCTTTTCTGTCAATTCCTTGTGCGTGCCCTCTTCCACAATGCCGTCCTGCGTCAGCACCACAATGCGGTCTGCATTCTTAATGGTGGTCAGGCGGTGGGCAATGGTAATGGTGGTTCTGCCCACGGTCAGCTTTTCAATCGATTTCTGCACCAGTCGCTCGCTTTCGTTGTCAAGCGCGCTGGTTGCCTCGTCCAGAATCAGGACGGGCGGATTCTTGAGGAACACACGCGCGATGGATACGCGCTGACGCTGACCGCCCGAGAGCTTGAGTCCGCGCTCACCCACGTAGGTGTTGTAGCGGTCGGGCAGCTGCTCGATAAACTCGTCCGCGCCCGCAAGCTTGGCTGCCTGCATGATCTCCTCGTCGGTCGCGTCCGGCTTGCCGTAGGCAATGTTGTCGCGGATGGTGCCCGAGAACAGGTATACGTTTTGCTGCACGATACCGATGTTCTGTCGCAGCGAACGCATGGTCACGTCCTGAATGTTCTGTCCGTCAAGCAAGATCTGACCGCCCTGCAGCTCGTAGAAACGGGGGATGAGCGAGCAAAGCGTGGTCTTGCCGCAGCCCGAAGGACCAACCAATGCCACGTTCTCGCCCGCACGCACGTGCAAGCAAAGATCGTTGAGCACGTTCTGCTTTTTGTCCTCCTCGTAGCGGAAGGTGACCTTGTCAAGCACGATGTCGCCCTTGACGTCACAAAGCTCCTTTGCACCCGGCTTGTCCTTGATGTCGGGCTCAACGTCCAAGATCTCGGAGAAGCGCTCAATGCCTGTCATACCGCGCTGGAACTGCTCGGTAAACTCGACAATGCGGCGCACCGAGGTAAACAGCGTGGAAACGTACATCAAAAATGCGATATAGTCAGCTGCATCCAGCTGGATCACGGGATTTTCGGCAATCAGCAAAAGCGCGCCCGCCACCACGACAACGATGTAGAGAAGACCCTCGAAAAAGCGCGTGGATGCCTGGAACATGCCCATAAAGCGGTACATGATGCCTTTAATGCCCAAAAACTTGTTGTTGCCTTGTCTGAACTTTTCAATCTCGGTGCCCTCGTTGGCAAACGCCTTGACCTCGTGAATGCCCAAGAGGCTATCCTCCACCTGCGAGTTGAGCTCGCCAACCTGCGAGCGCGAGAGGCGGAACGCCTCCTTCATCTTGCCGTTGAACGAGATCAGCACCAGCACCATCACGGGGATGAGCGCAAAGGTGATCAGCGCAAGCACGGGGTTGATGACCAGCAGAATGACAAAAGAGCCGATGATCTTAACGCCCGCAATGAAAAATTCCTCGGGGCAGTGGTGCGCAAACTCGGTAATATCAAACAGGTCGTTGGTAATACGCGACATCAGCGTACCGATCTTGGTGTTATCAAAATAGGAAAAGCTGAGCTTTTGCAAATGCCCGAACAGGTCGCGTCGCATATCGGTCTCCATTTTCGCGCCCACGATGTGTCCGCGGTTTGCCATGTAGTAATAGGCAACCGTGTCGATCAGGCGCATGAGCAGATACACGCCGCCAAAGGTCAGGATCATGCCAACCGTCAGCGAAATGGGCGTTTCCTGGGCAGCTCCCGTGATCTTTCTTACGATCAGGGGAAGCGCCAGCTCGCACATGGTGGTCAGCGCAGCACAGCAAAGGTCAAAGACCAGATCCTTTTTGTAAGGCTTGTAGTAGGGAAGAAACCGTTTGATCGGATGTGTCTTCTTGGTTTGATTTTTTGCCATGACACAAACTCCTTTCTGTATGATGGGGGCTGTTGTGTTGACAACAGCCCCTCGGGAATTTATGCTCTGAGAGCAATACCCAGCTTGAACTTGAGGTCGTTGATGATCTTCTTGGAAATCTTGTCAGCTTCCTCAACAGTCAGGGTACGGTCAGCAGCGCGCAAGGTCACGCGGAATGCAACGCTCTTGTTGCCCGCGCCCAGCTTTTCGCCGCGGAAAATGTCAAACAGCTCAACGTTTTCAACCAGAGCGCCGCCTGCCTTTGCGATCACGTTCATGATCTTGCCAACCTCCAGCTCCTCTGCGCAAACAAACGCGTAGTCACGGGTTGCAGCGGGGAACTTGGGCAGCGGCTTGTAGTCGGGCTCGGTGTTGGAAACAGCGAACAGTGCGTCAAAGTCGATCTCTGCGCAAAGCACGGGAATGCTCATGCCGTAGTTGTCAGCCACAACGGGGTGGATCTGACCGAATACGCCAAGGTACTTGCCGTCAGCGGTGGTCACAACAGCGCATCTGCCGGGATGGTAAGAGGGATTTTCGGTGCAAGCGGTATACTGTGCACCCTTTACGCCTGCCATGGTCAGCAGGTTCTCAACAGCACCCTTCATATCGTAGAAATCAGCATCGCCGTACATGCCCACGGTGACAACCGTCTTTTCCTCGGGCAGGTTTGCGGGATCTGCGTCGGGCAGGTAAATGGTAGCCATTTCAAACAGACGCACGTTCTGATTGGAGAAGTTGTTGTTTCTCTGCAGCACTTCCATCAGCGAAGGCAGTGCGGTGGTACGCATTACGCTGGTGTCCTCGCCAAGCGGGTTGGAGATGACAACCGAGGTGCGCAGCTTGCTGTCTGCAGGCAGCGCGATCGCGTCGTAGTACTTGGGGCTGATGAACGAGAAGGTCTGGATCTGCGAGATGCCCATGCCGTACATCAGCTGCTCGGTAGCAACGAAAAGCTTCTGCTTGGGCGTACGCATGCCCTGCGTGGTCTCTGCCTTGATGCAGGAGGAGGGAATCTTGTCGTAACCCCAGATACGAACGATCTCTTCTGCAATGTCCTGCATGCAGCCAAGGTCGCTGCGGAAGGAGGGCACGTAAATATTGCCGTTCTCTACGCGGCACTCAAGGGTTGCGAGAATGTCGATCATGGTCTGCTCGTCAATCTCGGTGCCAAGGAACTTGTTGTACTTTTCGGGGGTGAAGGGAAGGATGACCTGTTCCTTCTTGGTGGGGTAAACGTCGATCAAGCCGTCCACCACGTCACCTGCGCCCAGCATTTCAACCAGCTGGCAAGCGCGCATCAAGCCGGGCAGGCAGTTTTCTGCGTCAAGACCCTTTTCAAAGCGTGCGGAGGACTCGGTTCTCATGCCGTTCTTCTTTGCGGTCACGCGTGTGTCGGGACCGGAGAAGCAAGCGGACTCGAATACAACGGTTACGGTGTCGTTCTCAATCTCGCTGTTGAGGCCACCCATAACGCCTGCCAGTGCGCAAGCCTTGTTCTGGTCTGCGATAACCAGCATGGAGGAATCGAGAGTGTGGCTGACGTTATCAAGAGAAACGAATACCTCGCCGTCGTTTGCGCGGCGTACGTTGATCGCCTTGCCCTCGATCTGCTTGTAATCGAACGCGTGCATGGGCTGACCGTACTCGAGCATAACGTAGTTGGTAATGTCAACGATGTTGTTGATGGGACGAACGCCTGCAGCGCGCAGACGTCTGCGCATCCATACGGGAGAGGGAGCAATCTTGACGTTCTTGACTACCTTTGCAGCATAGCGGAAACACAGATCGGGTGCGCTGATGCCTACGGAGAGGTAGTTGTCAATGTGGTCACCGTCATTCGCGCCATTGACAGATACAGGGGGGATATGCCAATCCAGCTCCATGGAAGCGGCGGTCTCGCGTGCAAGACCGATCACGGACAGACAGTCGGGGCGGTTGGAGGTGATCTCAAACTCAACCACGGTGTCGCGTACCATTTCAACGTCGCAGACGTCCTGACCGATGTACTTTGCGTAGCTCTCGGGCAGGATCCAGATGCCGTTCTCCTCGTCGCCGGGGCAATCGTTGGTGGTAAGGCCCAGCTCAGCAAAGGAGCAGAGCATGCCGTTGGAGTCCACACCGCGCAGCTTGCCTGCCTTGATCTGCTTGCCCTCAGCCACGGTTGCGGGAGCAACTGCTGCGGGAACGATTGCGCCAACAAATACGTTCTGCGCACCGGTTACGATCTGTACGGGGGCATCTGCACCAACCTCAAGCTGGCAGATCCAAAGGTGATCGGAGTCGGGGTGACGCTCCATTGCGAGCACCTTACCCACAACTACGTTGGAAATTTCCTCTGCGAGCACCTCAAAGCCCTCAACCTTGGAGCCGGTGTCGGTCATGCGGTCGCAGTACTTCTTGGTGTCCGTAATCTTATCGGTATCAATATAATCGTGAAGCCAATTGAATGAAAGATTCATATCTGTACTCTCCTTTCTCAGAACTGCTCAAGGAAACGCACGTCGTTCTCATAGAACAAACGAATGTCGTCTACGTGATACTTGAGCATTGCAATACGCTCGATACCCATACCGAACGCAAAGCCGCTGTATTCCTCGGGGTCAATGCCGCACATGGTCAGCACGTTGGGGTGTACCATACCTGCGCCCAGAATTTCGATCCAGCCCTCGCCC
>JAZRDG010000120.1:0-7699 GCA_045660125.1 Eubacteriales bacterium
ATCCATGGTCCAGCCCGCATACGCAACCGTATCGGCAAAGCGTCCCTCTGCCTCCACGTCATTCTGCGTGACCACGTACTTGCCAACGTATCTGCGGCTCTCGCGCTTGCCCGGCAAAAAGCCGATCCATTCCAGCTCCCAATTCTCCACGCCGTGGTCGCCGTGATTTTTCATGTGATCCCACACGCCGTAGCAAATTTTGAGCAGCTCGTCGCGGCAGCGGTCGGTATCGTGAATGCAATCCCATTCACCGCCCACCTCGATCCACCAGAAATTAGAGTCCTTGTGGTGCGATTTATAGGGCAGATCGGCATCGGTAAGATACTTGTACGCCCACGTGGGAGGCGTGAACTTGACGGGGTGATCGGTCTCGCGGATCTGAAACAGGCAGCTCATGCCCATGGTCTTTTGGTCAGCCACGTCGGGCGGAATGCGCTCACCGTGCTCTGCCTTGGACTCTCTGCCGTACGTGTATTTCGCACCGCTCAAGGGGGCTAAGATCGAGTCGCCCGAGCAATCGGCAAAGTAGGTGGCGTGCACCGTGTGGAAGGTCTCGGCATTGGACTGCCAAGCCTTGATGGACACGATGCGGTCACCGTCCATGGTCGCGTCCAGACAGGAGGTGTTGAGCAGCAGCGTCAAATTGGGCTCTGCCATCGCCTTTTCGTACAGCACGCTGTCCCATACCGAAAACTTGAGCCCGGGGTTTTGATAATAATTCTCCAGCATCAGCTCCTCGATGATGCCGCCCTCGCGATTATTCTCGCCGTTTGCACCGCACACCCACATGCGGATCTCGCTTGACGCATTACCGCCAAGCACGGGTCGATCCTGCAAGAGCACCACGCGCGCGCCGTGTCTTGCAGCGGCAATGGCGCAGCAAAGCCCCGAAAGGCCGCCGCCTACCACGCAAAGATCGGTATGATACGTCAAAAATTTCATAATTTATTCCGCCTTGATCAAATTATTTGCCCAGAAACCGGATTTGACAAAGAAGAAGCCGAGTACGCACTTGATCAGCTCCAGAGAGAGCACGATAGCGTACATGGGAACCAGCGGCAGCGCGGTCAGATGCCCGATGGCAAGCGCGGTGGGCACGCAGACAAACCACATAAAGCCGCTGTCAAAGGCAAAGACGAACAGCGCCTTGCCGCCCGAGCGCAGCGTGAAATAGGTTGCGTGCGCAAAAGCGTTACAGGGCAGCATGATGCCCGCGATGCGGATCATTTGCACCGCCAGCTCGCGCGACTCTGCCGATACCTCGGAGAACATTTGCGGGAACAACGGCGCGCAAATCGCCATGACTGCGCCAATGACTGCACAGGCAGCGGTGGAGGTAAAGATCAGGCGCGTGTCATCGGTCTTTGCGCCCTCAATATCGCCAGATCCCAGCTTTTGCCCTACGATAATGGCAACCGAGCTGCCCAGCGCCAGCATGGCGATGCTGAACATATTGCTCATGGTACTGGTGATGCCGTAAGCACCCACCGCCACCGTGCCGCGCACCGAATAGCACTGCGCAAGCATTGCCATACCGCCCGACCAAAGGATCTCGTTTGCCAAAAGCGGCACGCCCTTGACCATGATCTTACCTACCAGCTCGCGCGGCAAGCGCAGCGTGCGGTAAAGACCCTTGGCAAAGGGATTTTTCTTTTTGGTCGTGTGCGTATATACTGCCAAAATGCCAAACTCCACAAATCTTGCAAGGGCGGTTGCGAGCGCTGCGCCCTGCACGCCCATTGCGGGGAGTCCGAAGTGTCCGAAGATCAGGATATAGTTGCCCACCAGATTGACAAGCAGCGCAATGCAGCCTGCCACCATGGGCGGCACGGTCTTGCCCGTTTCGCGCAGCGTCGAGGCGTACACCTGCGTCAGCGCGTGCGGAATCATGCAGGTCATGATAATGTAGAGGTACTGCATGCCGTATTCCATGGTCAGCGCAATGCTTTCGGGGGTGTCGGTGGAATCGTGCAGATACAGCGAGATCAGCCATTTGCCTGCAAAGCCGAAGATGCAGGCTGCCACCAGCACCACCGCGCCCACGGCGTACAGCTTAAAGCGGAAGGCGTTGCGCACGCCCTCGTCGTCCTTGTTTCCGTGGAACTGTGCCGAGAAGATGCCTGCGCCCGCCAGTGCGCCAAACACGCACACCGCATACACGAACACGAGGTAGTTGACAATGACAACGGCATTGTATTGCTCGGGGCTGGTGTGCCCGATCATGATATTATCAAGCAGTGAAACGAATTCCGTAATACCGTTTTGCAGCATAACGGGCAGGGCGACCGCAATCAGCGTTTTGTAAAACGCGCGATCGCCGAAAAATTTATTTGGTTTGAGAAGTGCCATAGGTCCTCCGTAAAGAAAGTCATACAAAGAAAATTATAACGCATTTTTGGCGAATTGTCAAGACACCACCGCGCAGACGCGCCCCTGATGAAAAGTTTTTGATCGACCTTTTTTCAAAAAGGTCGCAGGGTCTTGGGGCGCAACACCGGTTAAGTGCAGAATGCTGGATTTGAAAAATCCAGCATTAGCTGGCGTCGGAAACACTCGCAAGTTCTTATACTGATATACGCCAGCATTGTCGCACTCCGCAGAGGCGAAACCTCCTTTTCGGCATTTCTTTGGTTCTTTCTTTGTGCCTACATGCTCAAAGAAAGAACGGAAACAGTT
The DNA here is from genome assembly GCA_045660125.1 of Eubacteriales bacterium. GTDB lineage: Bacteria > Bacillota > Clostridia > Oscillospirales > CAG-272 > SVQP01. The sequence goes on from JAZRDG010000120.1 coordinate 2,677, forward strand.
TTCTCAATGTAAAACATCCTAATCCCCCCCACAAAAAACCCGCCGTGCAATGCTCTCTGCATCACACGGCGGACGATCCGTTCCTATTCCCCGTACACGATCAATACGGTAACGCCTTTTTCTGTGAAATAAACGCTTTGGCAGCCGCCAAGCACACCTTGCATGGAAAATTCCACCAGCCAAATGCGTGCGCTGTGGTCAAACGCCACGTGCGACGTATCCCATTCGACCGTGCATTCGCTCTTGGCTCGCTCCAGCGCCTTTGCCTCGGTCAACACATCATATTCGGTGGTATTGACAAAGCCGTCATAATGCACGCCGGGCGTTCCCTCGGGATACTGCGCCTTATGCTCCGCGAACGAAAAGCGCTCTACACCGTTCAACGCTTTTTCATTCCACGTAATCAGGTCATTTTGCTGTACAACCTGATCGATCAGTGCGCGCAATGCGTCGTCGCACACCAAATATTTTTCATATTCCTGCGTGCGAATGACGATCACGTAATCATCCGCCACGCGTCTGATCTGCCCTACCCAAAGCAAGCTTTCATATTCTTCCAAGCAAAATTCCACGTACAGCGTACTGCTGCTATCTGCAGAGTACGCAAACAACTCATCCGTGCCTGCCCTGTAAGTATCCCAAATCTCTTGCGAGTCAAGATATGCGGTATTGCTGCTGACCAGCTGATCTGCCAGCGCCTGCGCAAGCTGCAGCTCGATCTCACAGATCACCCGTTCTCTGAAATGCTTGCCAAGTGCCATTCTATGCGCTTCCTCTTTTGCCCGCTCCGCACTCTCGCGCATAGTCAACCGCGCGGAAGAGGCATCCAATACAAGCTTGGCGTCCTTATCGCGATGGATCAGCACCCTTGGCTCATAATCCGCTCCGCCGATCTGCGCATGGCGCGTAAATCGCGCAATAAACTCATCGGTCGGAACACCCGAAATGCCGTAATAGTCCTCTGAATCTACGGCAATGCCGTGCCCGCGCTGCAGCACCAGCGAGCTCTGCTCCCAGATCACGTTGGGATAATACTCACGGTATTGCTCCAGCTGCTCTTGCTCCATGCGAGGATCGAACAAGCCGCCGCATCCGCCAAGGCAAGCAATCAAGATGCCTGTAACGATTAGTAAAACAACGCATTTTTTCATAGCACGCCCTCCTCTTGGGTTTACGTTTTCATTTTATCATGTTACAAATATATTGTCAAGACTTGACCTCTCATCTATATAGACAACAAAAATCGCAAACATTTCACGGTTTTACGGAAAACAGATCGGAATTTTTTTAAAAGATGCAAATAGCCGAGGAGGGTGAGGAAATCGTTTCCGTTCTTTTTGGGCTGGGTTGTCAATGTAGGGGCGTGCATTGCACGTCCCGAGTCATAAAAAGGGACGACCAATGGTCGCCTCTACGTTGTTGATTGTTTATGTGAGGTAATTCTCTCCGTTCTTTTTGAGCAAGGAGCTGCAAAAAGAACCAAAAACAGCGTTGGGGAGGTTTCGCGCCTGCGGGCGCGAGGAGGGCTACGCGCCCTCCACTGCGCCGCCTTTTGAAAAAGGCGGGCGAAAACTTTTTATCATGGCGCGTCTGTGCGGTGGCGTCTTGACAATCCCGCCCGTATATGTTATAATGTAAGTTGGTAAACTATGAAAACGAGGTTACGCATATGAAGATCGGATTTATTTCCCTCGGCTGCTGCAAAAATCAGCTGGATACCGAGGTCATGCTGCATCACGTTGCCGAGGCGGGTTATGAAATTACCCCCGAGGACATCGAAGCAGACGTTATTATTATAAACACCTGCGCTTTTATCGAAAGCGCAAAAAAGGAAGCCATTGACAACATTCGCGACGTGGCTTGGCCCAAGGAGCCCAGAAACCTGCGCGGTATTATCGTGACCGGCTGCCTTGCAGAGCGTTACGGTGAGCAGATCATTGAAGAAATGCCCGAGGTGGACGCCGTGCTTGGCGTTGGCTCGATCCACAACATTGTCGAGGCGATCAAGACCATTACCGCAGACCAGCCCTGCAAGTACTTCTCCAAGGAGGACAAGGAAACGGTTGCGCTTGGCGGTGACCGCGTGCTGACCACGCCCGAATACGCCACCTATCTCAAGATCGCAGAGGGCTGCGACAACCGCTGCGCTTACTGCGCGATCCCCGGCATTCGCGGCAAGTTCCGCTCCCGTCCCATGGAGGAGCTGGTGGAGGAAGCCGTACAGCTCGAGCAGCTGGGTGCGCGCGAGATCTCGGTTATTGCGCAGGACATTACGCGCTACGGCCTTGACCTTTACGGCGAATACGCGCTGGACAAGCTGCTGCGCGCCATTACCGACGCGACCAAGTCGGTACGCCTGCGCCTGCTTTACTGCTACCCCGACAAGATCACCGATGCGCTGGTTGCCGAGATCCGCGACAACGACCGCATTATCAAGTACATCGACATGCCCATTCAGCACATCAGCGACCATATGCTAAAGGCAATGAACCGCCACGGCGACAGCGCCATGATCAAGGACGCGATCGCAAGATTGCGCCAAATTCCCGGCATGACGCTGCGCACCACCTTTATCGTGGGCTTCCCCGGAGAGACCGAGCAGGACTTCATCGAGCTTTGCGAGTTTGTCAAGGAGGCGAAATTTGACCGCCTTGGCGTATTCACCTACTCGCGCGAGGAGGACACCCCCGCTTACGATTTCCCCGATCAGATCGACGAGCAGATCAAGCAGGACAGATACGACATTATCATGAAGGAGCAGATGCTGATCGGCGCAGAGCTCAACGAGCAAAAGATCGGCACGGTTGTACGCGTGCTGTGCGAGGATTACGACACGGTCAGCGAAACCTGCTACGGCAGAAGCGACGCCGACGCGCCCGACATTGACGGCAAGGTATACTTCCGCGCTGCAATTCGTCCCGCTCCCGGCTCTTACGTAGACGTACAGATCTCGGACGTGGTGGATTACGATTTGTTCGGAGAAGCCGTTCAAACCAAATAAAAGTGAGGTTAGCGTGAAAGCTCACACAATCCGTCTGTTCACTTTGCCGTTCACGCTGGAAGCTCAACGAAAAATGGCTTTTAAGTTGAGATTCCACAACTAAATTGAGCCGCCGCAGGCGGCATGGAGGTTATTATGAAAATGAATCTTCCCAATAAGTTAACGCTGCTTCGATTGATCATGGTTCCCTTTTTCATGGTGGCAATGGCGCTGCCCGAGCTGCTTGAGCTCGCGCCCGCCGTACACGCAGCCTGCAACATCATTGGTGTTTCGCTCTTTATCCTTGCATCCGTCACCGATTTCCTGGACGGCATGATCGCACGCAGATGCGGTCTTGTCACCAACTTCGGCAAGTTCATGGACCCTCTGGCGGACAAGCTGATGGTCATTGGCGCGATGCTCATGATCCTTTACAAGAGCGACTACGAATTTATCCATCCCCTGTTTATCTGGACCACGGTCGCGGTCATCTTCCGTGAGCTGACCGTTACCGGCATTCGCCTGCTTGCCGTACAGGGTGACGGCAAGGTCATTGCCGCCAACTTCCTTGGCAAGGTCAAGACCGTCTCGCAGATCCTTTGCATTTGCGCGGTCATCATTGAGCCCTTGATCTATGCAGGCACGGGGGCTGACGGCTTTATGGCAACCTATATGCCCATTTCCTTTGTCACCACCGCTGCAATGCTGGTGTTCACGGTATGGTCGGGCATCAATTACGTCGTAGCCGGCGCAAAATATATCAGAACCAACGATTAACCAAGCATACAAAAAGCAGGGGCTGATGCATCAGCCCCTGCTTTTTATTTTATCTTATCTTCTGGCGTTAAACTGCGTGATACCGTTCTCAAAGCTATTATTGCTGCCCGCCCCGGAAAGATCTCCCGGCGTGATAACGCTTGCACCGTTCTCATGCGCATTGTTATACCAGCTCTCTTGCTTTTTCTCCTCTGCAGCCTTTTTCTTCTTTTTTCTTCCGAAAAGCTTCTTAATAATATTCATTGCGCCCTCCCGCTATGCATTTTTTATTTGCCGTTTTCAAGCATGCTCTCGACAAGTCCCGTCAAGCACCTGTTGAAGTCTGTCGGGTCATCTCTCACGATCCGACAGACCGATTACAATGCTATCGGGACTGATATAAGCCTCTTCGTTGGGCGTTCCTGTCTTGGGATCGTAATGATTGCTTTGGGCATTAAACCAAAGCTCTTGTTTCTCTTCATTTTTCTTCTTTTTACCGAAAAGCTTTTTGAAAATGTTCATAGACGACCTCCTGTATACTCTTTTCAATATCAGTATACCACATTGATCACGTCGATACAAGAGCTTTTACAAAAAAAGTTGTTGAGATAAGGGCGGGCGATCACATATTTCGGCTATGCCGAAATTCTCGCCCCTACGGCTGTTTTTGTTTGGGTTTTACGTATTAAAACCACAGCGCAGACACTTGTAGGGGCGATCAGTGATCGCCCGCTCACAGCCTTTGTGACTCTTTTAGGAGCCGGCGTCCTCGGCGATCTGTCCCGTATCCTCGGAAATCCATTTTTCACCACATCGCAAAAGAACCTCGCCGAAATCGGCGGGGTTCTCAATATTGTAATTTTTATAAATTACTTCTTCAGAGCAGCCTGTGCAGCAGCCAGTCTTGCGATCGGAACGCGGAAGGGAGAGCAAGAAACGTAGTCCAGGCCAAGGGTATGGCAGAATTCTACGGATGTGGGGTCACCACCGTGCTCACCGCAGATACCGATGTGCAGTGCGGAGTTGTTAGCGCGGCCGTCAACGCAAGCCATCTTCATCAGCTTACCAACACCGGTCTGGTCGAGCTTTGCGAAAGGATCGTTCTCGAAGATCTTGGTGTCGTAGTAAGCGGTCAGGAACTTACCAGCGTCGTCACGGGAGAAGCCGAAGGTCATCTGGGTCAGGTCGTTAGTACCGAAGCAGAAGAAGTCAGCGTTCTGTGCGATCTCGTCAGCGGTCAGGCATGCACGAGGAATCTCGATCATGGTACCAACCTCATACTTGAGC
>JAZRDG010000121.1:0-9772 GCA_045660125.1 Eubacteriales bacterium
TACGCCTCGGGGTCACGCACGTTTTGCGACAAAATATCATATGCCGCATCGATCATGGTCTGCTCATCTGCAACCGTAGGCGAATGCGAAGATGCTTTGCTGATCTCCCAATATACACACTCGCCCGTTTGAGCGTCTGCATAGGCGGTGTAGTATGTTTTATCTACCTTGAGCAGATACACGTGCACCGCTTGCGTATACAGCGTTTGAGGCATGGAATATCGGTACGGCAGCACTTGTCCTTCTTCCAAAGAGCTTCCGGGAGGGGGCGGACAAGTGCTCGGGGCATTGAAATCCTGATATTCTTCCCCATACACATCAATATCGACGCGATCCGGGAAATAATCCCCGACCGAATCGGCAAAGCCGTAGGTCAAATACTCAGGTTCATCCAGATATGCCCCATAGCGCATACTCTTAAATGCGTAATCCGGATATTGTGACTGCGTCAGCACATTGATCACGGGCGTTTTTTGCAAGCTTTCCCACAGATCAGGCGACAGACTTTGCTCCAGCTTCTCCGCTGTTTGCTCCTGCCAAGGCTTAAAGCCCTCGATGCGGTTAAGCTGCTCGGTCAGTGCTGCCGAATCCCCCTGCAAAATCGCTCTGCCTGCGGGATGCGCCAGCATGCCGACAGGCACGCATGCGCCGATCAGCAAAGCAAGGCAAGCGGCAACGGCAAGGATGCGCAGGGTACGCTTTTTGCGGTACGCCTTATGGGAGAGGCGCATATCTATTTGGCGGTATTTCTCCAAAAATCGGTCGTCAAGCTCACCGATCAGTCTGAAAAATTGCTCCTTTTTCATACGTCGATTCCCTCCTTTTCAAAGCATGCACGTAGCTCGCGCTTGATCTCGGCAAGCTCCTTGTTGACCGTGGACGTGCTGCAGCCAAGACGCCCTGCGATCTGCGAGACGGTATAGGAATAGAAAAAACGGGAGATAAAAATGTACAGCCTGCGCTCGGTCGTGCCATCCAAGTACTCGGCAAGGATGCGCCTGATGGTCGCCGCCTGCAAATCACTTGCCAGATCGTGCGGATCCGGCAAGAAATCCTGCACCTCGTCCATGGGATAGCAGGCTTCTGTGGGTACGCGACGCTTGCGATTTGCCTTTTCGATGCGATTGAGCGAGAGATTACGCGTGATCTTCGCCAAAAACGCGTGAAACACGCTCGGTCTTTCGGGCGGAATAGCATCCCACGTGCGCAGATACGTGTCCTGCAAGCATTCCTCCGCATCCTGCTCGTTGGCAAGAATGTTATACGCCACCGTGTGCAGATACTCGCAGTACTTTTTGTCGGTTTCGGCAATGGCGCGCTCCTCGCGTGCGAAATACAGATCAATGATCTGCTCGACACTCAGCACGCCGCCATGCTTGCTCTTTTTCATCGTAACACCTCCTTTGGGGGTCTTCACTTATATAGACCGCGTTTTTTTGAAAGTGTGTAAAAAGTTTCCTTGCTTTTATTATAGCAGAAAATCAAGCGCGTTGCAAGAGTATGGGCGTCAGTTTGGGAAAGAGCGTACGTATTGCGCAACCCCTTCCACCGCGACCGTTCCGCTTCACTGCGTTCTCGCTCCACTGCGGTCCCCCCTTCCCCTGTGGGGACGGCTTTGCAGCGCGCATCCGTCTTGCACGATTGTCCGTTATGGGCAACTATAAAAAGCCTCCCCGCTGCGGGAGGGGGACCGCGAAGCGGTGGTGGGGGTTCCCATTTCACCGCTCTTTTGCATCGTGGGTTTTGCGCTGCGGTAGAGACGGCGCAGGGTGGTGGTTAACCGTTTGGGGTTCAGAGCGTCCGTATGGGAACCCCTACCACCGCAATCGCGTCGCCTTCTTGGGTCGGCGCCGCTGCGGTCCCCCTCCCCCGCGGGGAGGCTTTTTTTACGCATCCTGCTCTTCAACCAACAAAAAGGAGCCTGCGCATGCAGGCTCCTTTGACTCATTCGACAGCTTCTGTCGGGTCTTGGGTTTGCTTTTGGGGTGGGAACAATCTCTCGATCTCCTCGGGCTTGATGCGCAGCAGCGCGACCGTCATAAACACGGCAACCGCGACGCCGAGCACGGCGGTGACGGTGACAGTGACGGCATCCCAGCGCACGCCGTCGCCCAGATACAGGATGGTGCCGCCGATATCATACACGGTGTGCAGCAGCACGCAATACCAGATGCTGCCTGTCTTGAGCAGCACGATGGCGCACATGCCGCCGATCAGGAAGGAATACCCCACCTGCAAAATCGTTGCTCCGGGGCTTGCGCCGATGGCGATATTAACCAGATGCACAAGTCCAAACACGGCGCAGCTGGCAGCCGTGGTCCAAAAGATCTGCTTGGTTGACTTGCGTCTGCCGTCCAGTATCATCAGATAGAACAGCCCGCGGAAGGCAAATTCCTCAAACATGCCAATGGCAAGGCAATACGCCAGCACGATCAGCACGCCGCCTGTGGGATCGGTAATATACGCGTTGCCCGTGGCAAGACCGATCAAGGGAAAATTATTGATCGCCACCGCCAGCGCAGGCAGCACGAACAGTGCGTTTTTCAAGATCGGCTTATGGAACGGCTGAAAGACACGGTAGCCCATGTACAAGGTCATGCACACGAACACCACGCTGCCCAAAGCGTCCATAACAAGCGTATTGAGAATGGCAGGTCGGTACTCGTCGTCCGAGATCAGCGACTTCATCAGCTCGCTCTGCGCAAGCGCATCCGCAAAGAACAAGCGATACGCGCCAAGCAGCAATACGCACACGATCAGCAACGCAAGACAAAATTTACGATTCGGGCGAAGTTTGCTCATGCATCTCCTCCACGGGCTGCGCAAGGCTTTCTTTTGCAGCCATTACGCGTGCGGTATAGCGTCTTGTGTACTTTTCCACAAAGAATACGCCCACGCCCACCGCGATCAAAAGCAGCGCGGTCTGCTGCGAGGGGGAAAGGAACGGGATAATTCCCTGCCCACGCGAGTCGGCACGCAAATATTCGGCTACAAAGCGCCACACGCCGTATGCAACGGTGTAGATGGGCAGATTGTAATGCTTGTTCTCGAACACGCGCATCAACAGCAAGCCTGCAAGTGCGAACAAAAACAGCGCTTCAAGCAGCTGCACGGGTACGGCGTAAAACTCCTTGACCGTGCCGTTCGTATACAGATTATAAAAGGTGAAGGTGTACCATTGGGGCTGCGCGAACACCTTGCCGTGGCAGCAGCCTGCTGCCAGGCAGCCAAGGCGACCGATGCCGTGCGCCAAGGGAATGACCGCGCCCGCAATGTGCGCAATGGGGAAAAAGTGATGGATGTTCTCTTTTTGCTTGAACATCAATGCGCCAATGCCGAAATACAGTACAAGGAAAATCAGCACGCCGCCCACAAGTCCGCCGTAGAAGGTGGCACCCGTGCCCCAGAAGTCCATAAACTTTGCCTCGGGGTTTTGCGCAAGGGCTGCATTCCAGTTATAAAAGGTTTGCACCAGGGCAGCGGCATAATAGCCGCCGCCAATGGCAAACAACGCTACGATCAGCGCGAAATTCTGAATTCTTGCCTTGAACTTTTGTCTGTCCGCAAACACGCGGTACAACACAAGGCAAGTCAGTATTGCGATCATCAGACAAAGGTCGTACAGCCCAAGCTGCAGATTCTCGCCCAGATCAATGATATAATTCGGATACATATATTTCCTCCGGGGATTATTCGTCCATCTTGCCGTTCATGCGAAGCTCGTCAAGATCGGACTTGGTGACCAGCACGCGGCGCGGCTTGTTGCCGTCCTGCGCAGAGATAAAGCCAAGCTCCTCCATGCGGTCAAGCAAACCTGCCGCTCTGCCGTAGCCTACCTTCAAGTAACGCTGCAGCATGGACGTGGAAGCCTTGCCCTCGGTGACAACCACCTCAACAGCTTCCCAGAGCTTATCGTCATCCGAGTCGCCTCCAAGGTCTCCGTCAGCACCGCCTGCGCCCTTCTTGCCGCTAGCTCCCACCTTTCCTGCTTCTTCTTCAATCTGTCTTGTAAAGTTGTCGTTATACTTGGCAGCGCCGTTTTGCGTCTTGACAAAGTTGACCACGCGCTCAACCTCGCCGTCCGCAACGAACGCACCCTGTACACGCTGCGGCTTAGCCGAGCCTACGGGAGCGTACAGCATATCACCGCGACCGATCAGCTTTTCAGCACCGGCTACGTCAATGATGGTACGGGAGTCAACCTGAGAGGATACGGTAAATGCGATACGGGAGGGGATGTTTGCCTTGATCAGACCCGTAACGACGTCAACGGACGGACGCTGCGTACCGATGATGATGTGAATGCCCGCTGCTCTTGCCTTCTGTGCAAGACGGCAGATGCAGGTTTCCACGTCGTCGGGCGCGGTCATCATCAAGTCTGCAAGCTCGTCGATGATAATGACGATTCTGGGCAGGTATTCCTTTTCGGGATCGTCCTTGGTGATCTCGTTATAGCCTGTGATGTTACGCACGCCAACCTCCTCGATCAGGGAGAAGCGGCGCTCCATTTCGGATACTGCACTCGCTAAAGCGCCCGCAGCCTTCTTGGGGTCGCTGACGATGGGACAGTACAGATGCGGGATATCGCGGTACATGGTAAACTCAACCTTCTTGGGGTCAACCATGATCAGCTTGACCTCGTCGGGTCTTGCCTTATAAAGCAGCGACATGACAAGGCAGTTGATACATACCGACTTACCCATACCGGTTGCACCCGCAACCAGAAGGTGAGGCATTTTTTCAATATCAAATACGACAGGCTTACCCGAAACGTCCGCGCCAAGGCAGACCGCAACCTTACTCTTGTGGTTGACGAATTCGGGGCTTTCCAAAAGGTTACGCAAATAAACGGTGGTAGGCTTGTCGTTGGGCACCTCGATACCTACGGCAGCCTTGCCGGGAATGGGTGCTTCAATACGCACGCCCGACTTTGCAAGTCCGAGCGCGATATCGTCAACGAGGTTGGCAATGGCACGCACGCGCACGCCCGCCTCGGGCTTGATCTCGTAACGCGTGACGGTAGGACCTGTAGAGCAGGTAACCTCCTTGACGCGGATGTGGAAGTCCTCTAAGGTCTGACGCAGCGCCTCGGTGTTGGCTGCGACCTCCTCGTCACTGGTATGATAGCTTGCGTTCCCCGCTGCCAGCATATCGGTGGTGGGGAATACGTACTCGTTTTCCACTGCCTCGGCAGACTCGGACGCGGTCTCCTCAAGCAGCTCGTCGGGCAGCTCAAAGCTTTCCTCGTCCTCCTCAGGCTCAGGCTCGGGCTCTACGACCTTTGCACGGCGGGAGCGCGGTGCAGCACGCACGGGCGCATCGTCCTCCAGATCAACCTCAAACTCCTCCATGGGAGCCTCGGTGTCAATGGGCTCTTCCTCGGGCTCGGGCTCGGGCTCGGGAGCAGGCTCATCGGCATACGCATCCTCGTTTTTCTCGGGCTTGTCCTCAGTCAGCTTGAGGGGGGTAAAGCCGATCTCGTCGTCCTCGTCCTCTACAGCCTTACGGGATCTCTTGCTCTTCTTTGCGGGCTTGGTGTCAAGATCGATCAGCTCGCCCGTCATGGGATCAACGCGATAGCCGTCGTCCTCACTGTCCTCTTCGCGGCTCTTCTGGCTCTTCTTGGCACGCACGGGAGCGGCTACGGGAATCTCATCCTCGTCCTCCTCGTCCTCCTCGTATTCGTCCTCCTCGTCCTCTTCGTAATCCTCGGCGTCAAGACGCGCACGTGCGGCACGCTTGGCGTTCGAAGCCTTTACCTTGAGCCAGATCTGGTGAGGCGTGATCTCCAGCAGCACGCAGAACAGAATGATCAGCACGAAGGGCATCACGATGATAGAGCCCCAGCGGAACGCCCAGCAGCACACCCAACCAAGGTAGCCGCCCAGTAAGCCGCCTGCGCGCAGCTCGGTGCTGTCTGCATACAGAATCGCAAAATTCGTGTCCATATCTGCAACGTCAAAGCCCTTGATCAGCATGTGGATCATGGCGGCGATCGACGCTACGATCATAATGGAAAGCACAGCCTTGATCGCCCGCGTGATGCCATCCTCAGCCTTGAGCCAATAGATGCCGAACACCACCAGCAGCGCCGGGAACAGATACGCCGCAGGGCCGAACAGACCAAACAGGATCTTGTGGCAAATAAATTCGCCCACCGCGCCTTCAAGCTGCGAGCCGTTGATCTGGCTGATCAGGTTCAGCACAAGCAGTACAAGCAAGATCAGCGCAAACGCAAACATGACGAACGGCACGAATTGCGAGACCGTATTCTTGCGTTTGTTTGCCTTGGCAGCGCGCTGCTGCTTCTTTTGTTTTTGCGCCGCACTTGCCGACGCGCTTCCCTTCCCCTTGGCACTCTTTGCAGCCGTGCTCTTTTTCTTTTTTACGGGAGCTTGGCTTTTGGTTGGCGTTTGGGTAGCCGAAGAGGTGGATTTTTTGGTTGCCATTGATGTGTGAACCTCGTCTTTCTCAAAATTTGCTTGGTATGTCACAGGGCATGCGCGCCATACTGAAAACGTACGCACGCTTGCCACAGAAATATACAGTTATATAGATTATAACATTATTTGTGCAAAATTGCAAGTACCGAACATAGATTTATGCCAAAAAAGGAGAACATTTTATGACAGATCTGCGACGTCCTGCGCGCCTTGCCGCATTACTTGCCTGTGGGCTTGCCGCAGGCGTGATCAACGGTCTGCTCGGCACGGGCGGCGGTATTATTTTGGTCATGGCACTCTCCTATCTTTGCCGCAGCTCGCTGCCCGACCGACGCGACGTGTGCGCAAACGCGCTGGTGGTCACGCTTGCCCTGACACTGCTCTCCACCGCGCTGTATATCCGCTCGGGCAACGCGCCGCCCGCCGATCTTTCGCGCTTCGTGCTGCCGGGGGCGGTGGGCGGTCTTGCGGGCGGTCTTTTACTGGGGCGTATCACGCCGCACGCGCTTGGCAAGCTGTTTGCCGTTTTGCTTGTCATTTCGGGGATCTTTATGCTGTTTCGGTAATCAAACATGACAAACACGCGTCATAAAGGAGGATTGCATGTGGCTTGATATCATCGTTTCCTTTCTGATCGCCCTGCTCTCGGGGCTTGGCGTGGGCAGCGGCGGACTATTGGTCATTTATCTGACGCTGGTGACCAATATGCCGCAGCTGCGCGCGCAAGGGATCAATCTGGTCTTCTTTCTGTTTTCGGCAGGTGCATCCATGCTTGCCCACCTCTCGCGCCGCAAGCTGATCGCACCATTGTGCATTTTGCTGATCACCTCGGGGCTGCCCGGCGCACTCATAGGCGCTTCTCTTGCCACCCTTTTGCCCGCAGCACTTTTGCGCCGTCTGTTCGGGGCGTTTTTGGTGACGGCAGGCTTGCTGACGCTGACAAAACGCGACAAGAGTCGTGCGACCTTTGGCGTTTTTCACAACAGGGACAACTATAACAGATGAGATTTTTTCAAAACCGATAGTATTTTTTGTGCGTAACCCCTTTACAAATCCTTTGAATTGTGATATAATATGCTATGCATGGCGTTCTCACGGTCTTCGGACAAACGGCTGCTTTGCGGCACTTTCACCCACCGATCTCTGTGGGACACGCGATTTGCAAAAAATTATATTTTGAAAGGTGAAAAACATCATGACCACTCAAGAAAAACAGGCAATCATTGAGCAGTATGCGATCCACGAGGGCGACACCGGTTCTCCCGAGGTTCAGATCGCTATTCTGACCTACCGCATCAACAACCTGACCGAGCACCTCAAGGACAACCATCACGACAACCACAGCCGTCGCGGCCTGTCCAAGATGGTAGGTCACAGAAGAAACCTGCTGGGTTATCTGCAGAAGGTTGACATTGAGCGCTACCGTGCGATCATCAAGAAGCTGAACATCAGAAAGTAATGACTGCAGGAGTGGAAAGCGGCGGATTTGTCTGCCGCTTCCACTCCCAACTGTTTTTTTAGCGCATCGCATGGATTTAGAACTTAAACGCGCGCTTGTCGCGCCTTGGACAAGCGTGGGTTTAAGTACTAAAACCTATGCGTAAGCGAAAAAACGATCCAAAGAATTTTGTAGAAGAAGAGGAGAAAAGAAGAAATGAATTCCGCAATTATCAGCTCTGAAATGAATTTCAAGAATCACAGAGTATTCCATTACACCCTGGCAGGCAGACCTCTGGTTATCGAGACCGGTAAGGTTGCAGGCCTTGCAAACGGCTCGGTTCTGTGCCGTTACGGCGACACCGTAGTTCTCTGCTGCGCAACCGCTTCCGAGAAGCCCCGCGACGGCATTGACTTCCTGCCCCTGTCCGTTGACTTTGACGAGAGAATGTACGCTGCAGGTAAGATCCCCGGCGGCTACCTCAAGAGAGAGGGTAAGCCCTCCGAAAAGGCAGTTCTGACCAGCCGCGTGATCGACCGCCCCATCCGTCCCCTGTTCCCCAAGGATCTGCGCAACGACGTTGCTCTGACCCTGACCGTTATGTCCGTAGACCCCGACTGCGCACCCGAGGTTACCGCTATGATCGGTGCTTCCACCGCTCTGGCTATTTCCGACATTCCGTGGAACGGCCCCATCGGCGGCGCATGGGTTGGCCTGGTTGACGGCGAGTTCGTACTCAACCCCACCTACGAGCAGCAGAAGAAGAGCGAGATGCAGCTGACCGTTGCAGCTTCCATGAACAAGGTCGTTATGATCGAGGCAGGTGCTAACCAGGTTGACGACGATACCATGTACGACGCAATCATGTACGCACACAAGGAGATCAAGGAGCTGCTCGGCTTTATCAACGCAATCATTGACGAGGTTGGCAAGCCCAAGTTTGCATATCCCTCCTGCGAGCTGGATCACGATATGTTCGACAAGATCTTCGATTTCTGCGAGAAGGACGTTATGTTCGCTCTCGATACCGACGACAAGACCGTACGCGACGCGCGCATGGTTCCCGTGAAGGATGCCATCCTTGAGAAGTTCTCCGAGGAGTATCCCGAGCTGCCCGGCATGATGGACGAGCTGGTTTACAAGATCCAGAAGAAGATCGTTCGCCGCTGGCTGCTGGTTGACAAGAAGAGAGTTGACGGCAGAAGCATGAACCAGATCAGACCCCTTGGCGCAGAGGTAAGCGTTCTGCCCAGAACCCACGGTTCGGGTCTGTTCACCAGAGGTCAGACGCAGGTTATGACCATCGCAACCCTTGGCACTTTTTCCGAGGCTCAGATGCTGGACGGCATTGACTCCGAGACCTCCAAGAGATATATGCACCACTACAACATGCCCGGCTTCTCCACCGGTGAGGCTAAGGCTGTTCGTTCTCCCGGCCGTCGCGAGATCGGCCACGGCGCACTGGCTGAGCGTTCTCTCGTTCCCGTGCTGCCCTCCGAGGAGGAATTCCCCTATGCAATCAGACTGGTTTCCGACGTTGTTTCCTCTAACGGTTCTACCTCTCAGGGCTCCGTTTGCGGTTCTACCCTGGCTCTTATGGATGCAGGCGTTCCGATCAAGGCTCCCGTTGCAGGTATCTCCTGCGGTCTGATCACCGCTGAGGACGGCTCTTGGGATACCATGATCGATATCCAGGGTCTTGAGGACTTCTATGGCGACATGGACTTCAAGGTTGCAGGTACGCACAAGGGTATCACCTCTATCCAGATGGACCTCAAGATCGACGGTCTGACCCCCGAGATCATCAAGCAGGCATTCGAGCAGACCCGCGCAGGCAGAGATTACATCATCGACAACGTACTGCTCAAGGCAATCCCCGCTCCCAGAGCTG
>JAZRDG010000122.1:0-11253 GCA_045660125.1 Eubacteriales bacterium
TGGGAATGCCCAGCTCTGCCACCCGTTGCATTTGCGCAAATTCTCGCCTTTTGCGCTCGGCACGCTCCGGTGCGGAAATTCGAAGCAGATATTTTGTGCCGTCTGCCGTAACCGCACAGTATTTTGTGTCGCCCGACCAGCCCTTATTGATTGGGATTTTGGTGGTGATTTGGTCAATAATCATGGCTCTTTCCAAAGCGTAATTGCGGGCAGCAGGTCACCGCCGCCGAAGGAATGCCATGCGACCACTCTTTCCTGCTCCGGAATATAGAGCAGCATTTGCCCGAACGCGCCGCCCTTGCCGTATGCCTTGCCGCTACAGATGTTATGGAACTCGTAGCCGCGTCTGCGTGTGATCTCTACCCATTCCTCGGACAGAATGCGCTTGCCCTGCCATACGCCGCCGCGCAGGTACAGCTCTCCAAGCTTTGCCATGTCCTCGGTATAGATATAAAGACCCGTTGCGCCCATGGGATAGCCGTAGGGGCACTTGCTCCACGCCATTTCGCGATAGCCCAGCGGATAAAACAGACGCTTCCACAGAAAATCGTCCAGCTTCTCCCCTGTCTTCTTGCTGACCACGCGCGAGAGCAGATAAAACGCCGCATCGCTGTACGCGCCCTGCGTGCCCGGAACGAAATCGAGCTTGGTCTTAAAGAGATAGGTCAGATAATCGTCCGTACCCAGCGTGCTTGCATCAATGGCATCGATATCAAGATATCCGAGCGGAAACCCGCAGCCGTGCACCATGGCGTGATGTACGGTCATAACGCTCCAGTTGGGGTCCATACCCTCGGGCAGCTCGTCCGCAAAGATGTCCACAATGCGCTCGTCAA
This sequence comes from Eubacteriales bacterium, assembly GCA_045660125.1. GTDB lineage: Bacteria > Bacillota > Clostridia > Oscillospirales > CAG-272 > SVQP01. The sequence continues at coordinate 837 of JAZRDG010000122.1, forward strand.
GGTCGATCAGCCCCTGGTCATACAGCATACCGATTGCAGTCACGACAAAAGATTTTGCCACCGAGTAGCTGTTCTGGCAAGCGTTGCCTTGGTTTAAGGTGACGGTTTCAATCTTACCCTTATGGATCTCTGTAATCTTATAAAACGTGCCGCCGACGCGCTGCGCCTGGGCACAAAGCATATCCAAATATTTGCTCATACAGCACCTCCTTGAATTCGTCCCCTCTATTATAGCAGTTTGCATATACTTTTGGCAAGTCCTTTTCGCAAGATTACCAAAATTTAATACCTTAAATTTATTCTCGTTGACAGTCTTTCGGGTCTATGGTATAATGAAAATAATGATGATTTTGGAGTCTTATATGAAATATTTGAAATACAAGATCGTGCCTTGGTTGCTTATTATACTGATGCTGCCGGGTGTGATCGCGACCATACCTGCTTATGCCCAGAATCAAGTGATCTTGCCTTCATGGATCTATGATTTTACCAATTCAGGCATTATGGCAGATATCATGGGCGGCAACAACATTCATTATTTGGTAAACGAGAACTCACATACTACCCTTTCAGCACTCGGGGGTGACCCGCAGCTGTCGCTGAAAACTCCCGATATGTACGTCAGCGATGCAAAATACCTTTGCATTGAATACAGAACCGACAACACAAAAGCCGGTGAGCTGTACGTTTCTCACGATGCGGGCGTTACGATGGGCGAAAGCCCCGATGCAACGCTCAAATGGGAATGGATCACAGACGGCGAATGGCACAGGCAGATCCTGTATTGCCAGGGTTGGGCGCAAACCGAGGGCGCCGCATTCACCGCTTTCCGCTTTGACCCCATGCTTTTAGGACTTACCGATTGCAACGGTGAGACCGTCGATATCCGCTTTTTGGCATTTTTCACGGACGAGCAATCCGCAAAGAATTTTGATCTTGCAGCTTATCAAAAACACGTAAGCGAAAACGGTGCTACCCGTCCCGAGGGCGTGCTTACGCCCAGTTCTCCCTGGCCCGAGCCCCAATACAAGGAGCTTGAGGTGCATGCGGATGACAATTACCCTGGCACGCTGCAAATCACCTACTCAGAGGATGGCAAGTACGCAAGCATCTCCTATGGCAAGGACGAAAACGCAGTCAGTTACACTGTCCCCAATCACCAGATCAATCTGTTCGGCGGATACGCCGGCACGGACGATCTCGGCAGGTCGCTGTTCGATGCATCGCAGGTTGGCGTTGTGACCGAGGATCATGACGTTGGCATCTTCTATTATCTTTGGCACGGCGAGCACGGTGACGACGGCATATACAATATGCAGCAGATCATTGATCAGATTGGCCCGGAAGCAGCCGGGGATCCCGATTGCGAGCTGTGGGGTGACCCTTACGATTGGCACTGGTGGGGCGAGCCGCTTTACGGCTACTATTACGCTGACGATAACTGGGTCGTGCGCAAGCACGTTGAGCTGCTGATCAACGCAGGCATCGACTTTTTATACTTTGATACTACCAACGGCTTTCCGTATACCGAAAACGCACTTAAGCTGATGGCTGTACTGCACGATTTCAATAAAATGGGCTACGATGCCCCCAAGGTCGTGTTTTATACCAATACCAACGCACAGGACTGCGTGCGCGAGATCTATGAGAAGATCTACGCCCCAGGCTTTTACAAGGACACCTGGTACATGCTGGACGGCAAGCCCGTGATCGTTGCCCCTTACGAGGCAAATATTGACGGTTTCTTTACGGTAAAGCTAAACCAATGGCCTACGGAAGCCCCCAAAGAGAACGGCTGGCCTTGGATGGATTTTGAATGGCCGCAGCGCGTTTACAACGATGCTAACGGCAACCCCAGCGTGATCAACGTATCCGCTGCACAGCACAGTGGCTCGGTCTGCTTCTCGGATTCCGCGCTTTACGGAAACAAGAGCAACCTGGGCAGGTCCTTTGCAGCAGACGTGAATACTGATAAGACCCGTACCTCTTACTATAAAGAGCTTGATAAAAACCCCAATCTGTTCGTGCAAGGCATCAACTTCCAAGCACAGTGGGACAGAGCGATTGAAGCAGACGTTCCCTTCGTGCTTGTCACGGGCTGGAACGAATGGATCGCGCAAAGAATGGACGACCCGACAAAGGTCGGATTTATGGATTGCGCGTCTTACGAATTCTCCCGAGACACCGAAATGATGAAGGGAGGATATTTTGACAACTATTACGTGCAGCTGGCTTACAATATCCAACGCTTGAAGGGTGCTGCCCCTGTGATCGTACAGGATGCGCGCAACGCCATCAACCTGACGGGTAGCTTTGACGTATGGGAAAAGGTACTTGTCACCTACACTGACCCCTCCAAGGATATGCTTGACCGTGATGCCTACGGATTCGGTGGTACCAAGTACGAAAACCGTACGGGCAATAACGACATCGTTGCCTCCAAGGTAACCGCTGATACCAAAAACGTGTATTTCTACGTACAAACCAGAGAAAACATTTCCCTGCCCGCACAAGACTCTGCCTGGATGCAGCTGCTTATTTCCACGGGCGGCGAGGGTTGGTACGGCTATGACTACATTGTTAACTACAAAACCAAGGATCTTGACACCACGACCGTAGCGCGTTATTGCGGCACGGACGGCTCTTATGCATTTGAAGAGATCGGTGAGATCAGCTACCGCGTCAAGGGCAATCAAATGATGATTGCAGTGCCGCTTGAAATGCTGGGCATTACCAATCCCTGCGGCATCAAATTTGATTTCAAGTGGGTAGACAGCAGAAGCACGATGAACACCATGGAGCAGTTCTATACCGACGGCGACACAGCGCCCTTGGGAAGATTCAACTACACCTTCCAAAACTGCCTTGACCCCAAGACCGCACCGCAATACGTCCCCGGCGATCAGGTACAAGAGCAGCCACCCCAAAAAAGCGGATGCAAATCCGTGATCCCCTCTTATCTCGCGACAATCTGCCTTGCCGCACTGCCGCTTGTAATCAAAATAAAGAAAAAACAATTCCACACATAACTTACCATAGGAGGCACGTTTATGAAACGCAACCTGATTGCTATGATGCTTTGTATTTGTATGCTGCTCGGCACGCTCGTATGTCTGAGCGCAGCAGCACTGGAATATGAAGCAGTTCCCTCTTTCTTTCTTGATTTTACCGATAAGTCGGTAAGTAAGCAATTGAAGGGCGTGGGCAATATGACCTACGAAATGACGGAGGGTGAATATTGCACCTTCACCGCAACCGCCAATGACCCTGCCATGGAGCTTCCCACTCCGGAAATCAAGGTCTCCGATGCTGCGTATCTCGTAATCGAATACCGTACCACCGCAAAGGTGATGGGTGAGATCTACGTTGCAAGAACCGACGGCGTTACCTTCTCGCAGGATGAAGCGTCGCACTTGGAATGGACGTGGGATGCAGACGGTGAGTGGCATAAGCTGATCGTACGCTGCGACGGCTGGGCAGACGTGCAGAACGTTAGCTTCACACAGCTGCGCTTTGACCCCTTGCACATGCATCAGGGCATCAAGGAGGGCGACTCTATTGAGATTCGCTACTTTGCATTCTTTGATAGCGAGGAAAAGGCGCAAGCCTTCGATCTTGCTGCATATCAGGAATACAAAAACCAGGAGCAGCAGAGCGAGGAGGCTACTACGCATCCCAAGACCGAGTGGCCCGATCCCGAGTTCGTGCAGAACACTCCGCACGCAGACGATAACTACGAGGGCACGCTCAAGATCACTTATTCCGAGGACGGCAAATACGCCACCATTTCCTACGGTAAGGGTGAGAATGCAGTTTCCTACACCGTTCCCAACAACGAAGTCAATCTGTTCGGCGGTTACGCCGGCACAGACGATCTGGACCGTTCCATGTTTGATTCCACGCAGGTTGGCGTTGTAACCGAGGATCATGACGTTGGTATCTTCTACTTCCTCTGGCACGGTCAGCACGGCGACCACGGCCAGCAGAACATGCAGCAGATCATCGACCAAGCCGGCGATTCTGCAGGCGACGTGAATAACCCTCTGTGGGGCAACGTGCACACCTGGCACTGGTGGAACGAGCCGCTTTACGGCTATTACTACATTGAGGACGAATACGTCATGCGCAAGCACGTGGAGCTTTTGATGAACGCAGGCGTTGACTTTTTCTACTTTGACACCACCAACAACTCCACCTATTCCGGTGTTGCACTGCAGCTCATGAGCATCCTGCACGAGTTCAACGAGCAGGGCTACGACGCTCCCGAGGTCATGTTCTACACCAACACCGATGCAATCAACCGTACCCGTCAGATCTACGAGGATATCTATGAGCCCGGTCATTACCCCGACACCTGGTACATGATCGACGGCAAGCCTGCTATCGTAGCTCCCTACGAGGCAAATATCAACGATTTCTTTACCATCAAGCTCAACCAGTGGCCTACCGAGGACATGAAGGAAAACGGCTGGCCTTGGATGGATTTTGAGTGGCCGCAGAACGTTTACAACGATGCAAACGGTAACCCCAGCGTCATCAACGTCTCTGTTGCACAGCACTTGGGCACGGCTTGCTTCTCGGATTCCGCGCTTTACGGTGACAAAACCAACCTTGGCAGATCCTTCTCGGGTAAGGTCAACAACGCAAAATCGCGCACAGACTACTTCAAAATGCTGGCAAAAGAGCCCAACGCATTTGTACAAGGATATAACTTCCAATCTCAATGGGACAGAGCGATTGAAGCGAACGTTCCCTACGTACTGGTCACCGGCTGGAACGAGTGGATCGCGCAAAGACAGGATTATCCCGATAAGGTCGGCTTTGTGGACTGCGCTTCCGACGAGTTCTCCCGTGATATCGAAATGATGAAGGGCGGCTACTTTGATAACTACTACATGCAGCTTGCCTACAACATTCAAAGACTTAAGGGCGCTGCTCCCGTCATCGTGCAGGACGCGCGCAACGCGGTCAACGTAACAGGCTCGTTTGACATTTGGGAAAAGGTACTTGTTAATTATACCGACCCCGCAAACGATATGCTGGACCGCGATGCTTACGGCTTTGGCAGAGTCAAGTACACCAACGAGACCGGCAGAAACGATATTCTCTCCTCCAAGGTGACCGCTGACACCAAGAACGTTTATTTTTACGTAGAAACCAGAGATTATATCACCAAGTCCGAGGCTGATACCACCTGGATGCAGCTGTTCGTTGATGCGGATTGCAGCACCGAGACCGGCTGGTACGGCTACGATTACATTATCAACTACAGCGCAAAGGACGATTTTACCACCACCGTTGCACGCTATAACGGCAAGGACGGCGCGTACTCCTTTGAGGTGATTGGCGAGGTCAACTACCGCGCAAAGGAAAACAAGATGATGATCGCAGTTCCTCAGGAGCTGCTGGGTATTACAAATCCGAACGGCATCAAGCTCCAGTTCAAGTGGGCAGACAGCCGTTCCGAGATTACCACCATGGAGCAGTTCTACACCGACGGCGATGCTGCTCCCTTGGGCAGACTCAACTACACCTACCAGAACTGCATCGATCCCAAGAGTGCCGAGCAGTACGTTCCCGGCGATCAGACAAGTGAGCAGACCGACGCCGAGGAGGTCAAGCCCGGTGGATGCAAGTCCGCAATCGGCGGCGCCGTTATCATCGCTTGCCTTGCAGTCCTTCCCTTTGCAGTTTGCACCAAAAAGAAAAAGCACTAAAAAATTTCGGCTGCCCGATGCTCGGGCACCCGATCTTTATTACTTATTTCTGTTTTTTCTGTTCTTTCGCCTTTTGTTTTGCAGCGCGACGCTCTTCCTTGGTGGGGCGGTCGGATGCGGGGACGACGGGTGCCAAAATGCCTGTCAGGTGCCAGCCCTGTCTGCCGATGTTATAGGCAGCAAATGAGGTCAGCAGTGCGGGAATGGGCAACAGGAAATATACCCACCATTGATTCATCAGGGCAAAGCCGCCTGCAAACTCATGCTGGATAATGCCGAGATACATGCCGTGGATGAACTTGGTGATCAGGTTGGCAAAAAATCCGATCGTGCCGCAGATCTCGTTCTCGGGGAATGCAAAGCCTACGGTGATGATGCCTGCAAGGATAAAATTGGGCACGTTGGCGCACAGGGCGATCAAAAGACCCTTGTAGATATTGGGCTTTGTGCCGCGCACCTGGTGCGACATCTGATCCTTACCGCCGATCTCCCAGATCTGCACGTAGATCAAAAACAGATAGAATATGATAGCACATACGCTGGTGATCAGCAAAAGCGTTTCGCTGGTTGCGCCGGCAGAGCCGGTCTCGCTGTTCTGCGTACCGATGCCTGTAACGGCAATGGCAAGCGCAAAGCCGAAAAATCCGCCGATCATGCTCTGCACGAGCAGCATGCGCACAAAATCATAGGAATGTTTGGATAAAAAATTCTTCATAGATGCTCCGTTGTCCTGTAATTACACTCATTATACCGATTTTTTGTAAATAAAACAAGTATCGGGCGCGAATGTTTACAGTTTATCCACTAAAAAATCACGGCTTGGTGTATAATAGTAATAGAATGTTAAAAAAGAGGAGTAAAAAGCGTGGCTTACACAGTGAACATAGAGGAATTCCCTATCGTTGTGCGCGACTTTGCGTCGTACAAGTCGGTCATTCAGGGCTGCTCGGATAAAACCGTGAGTGAGTATTTATCCGACCTGCGCACCTTTTTCCGCTGGCTGATCGCTCGCGAGAAAAAGATCAACGTGGACAGCGAGGACTTTGAGAATATTGATATCACGGGCGTAGATCTTGACTATATCAAGTCGATCACCACCGATCGCATTTACGAATTTTTGGTATATACAGGCACGGTGCGCGGCAATGCGGGCGCGGCAAAGGCGCGCAAGCTGTCCGCTATCAAGGCGTTTTATAAGTATCTGACGGTCAAAAGACATCTCTTGGAGGTCAATCCCGCGGCAGACATTGAAACGCCCAAAAAGAAAAAGGCGCTGCCCAAGCACCTTTCCTTGGAGGAATGCCGCACGCTGCTGGATGCTATCAAGAGCGACACATCTTCTCCCAACCGCGTGCGCGACTGGTGCATGGTCACGCTGTTTCTCAATTGCGGCATGCGTGTTTCCGAGCTTGCGGGCATCAGCCTGCCCGATCTTGATCGCGAATATCGCTCCTTGCGCGTAATCGGTAAGGGTAACAAGGAGCGCATCATTTACCTCAACGAGGCTTGCCGCACTGCCCTTTCGCAGTATATGCAGGTGCGCACGCAGGAGAAATATGCGCGAAACGTGGACAAGGCTTTGTTTTTAAGCGAGCGTTGCCAACGCATCAGCGTCAAGACCATCCAGTATACGGTTTACAAGTACCTTGACCTTGCAGGCCTTGGTGCCAAGCACTACTCGGTACATAAGCTGCGCCACACGGCAGCAACCTTGATGTACCAATCGGGCGAGGTGGATGTGCGCGTGCTCAAGGAGATATTGGGGCATGAGCAGCTCAACACCACGCAGATCTACACCCACGTGGCAAACAAGAGCATGGAGCAAGCCATGTCGGCAAATCCGCTTGCCGCTGATGGCGGACTTGACGATCAATAAGCAAAACCACCGACGAGAACGTCGGTGGTTTTCTGTTTTATTGTTTTGAGCTATCTTACTCCACAGGCTCAATGGAGTCGGCGTGAATCTGCACGGGATAGGATTCCATAATATATCCGCCATATGTGATGCGCACAATATCTCCGACAGCAAAACCGCTTACGTTCAGGCTGATTCCCGCTTCTCCAGCAGAAATCGCCTCGAAGCAGCCCTGTCCCAAAGGTTTGACCATACTTGCACTGACAACCTCGGCGATAAACCAGCGGTTTTCACCATCCAGCTTGCCGCAATACTCACACTCTGTATGCCACAGATGTGTCGATCCGGGGCTGTCGTTTCCTGTTGCGTCAGTAGTCGTTTCCACATTCACGGTCATGCCGTCATAACCGCAGTCATCACACACGTTGTTATTGTCCTGGTCAATATGCGGTTGATAGTTTACTTCAATGTCGCATTTCTCCCACAACGTACAATCTACACCTTGCCAATGTAATTCATCGGTAAACTCCCAGCCAAGCAAAATATGCTCGTGGTTAACAAAATCACACGCGCAAAGGCAAGTAATCAGACACATGGTAGCAAGCGCGACTAATAAAAGTTTTTTCATACTCGTAACCAATCTCCTTACTGTTATATTGGATCACAAAGATCCTACGTAAACGTAGCCCTTATTACGCACGGTTTTGATCAGGCGCACACCGAAGGCGTCCTCCAGTTTGCGGCGCAGATGACAGATATAAACCTGCCCCTCGTTGGTCTGTCCCGCATCAAGCAGCGCGGCAAGCTCCTGCTTGTCAACGCCCGCTTCACCGTTTTTGACCAGCAGCGAAAGCACGGCAAATTCCTTATCAGTCAAGGAAATTTGGCGGTTGCCCATGAGCACGCAGCGGCTTTCCTCCAAGAGAGAGAGCGTTGCGACTTGCACAGGCGCAGGTGCGGGCACTTCCCTTTGGGGTGCACCGCCAAGCACGGCGATCTCGTCGCGCAGATCGGTCATGCGGAAGGGTCTGCGGTACAGCACGTGCGCAAGTCTGCGCGCACGCGGCGAGAGCGATTCGGGGTCGCGGCAAAGCCCAAGCACGCGCACGTGCTCGGGGATGGTGCCCACGATCTTTCCGTCCAGATCGACGATTGCAACACTTGCCTGCTCCCATACCTCACGGTCAAGGCTTTGCGCATCGGAACACACCAAGGTGGGCACACCGTACAGCGCAGCCTCATCGGCAAGCACCTGCCCAAGGCGCGCGTCGGCAGTTAAAATGATCAGGCTTTGCATCACGCATCACCTCCGAACAGGCGAGAAATTGCTTGCAGCAGCTTCTCGAAAAAGGCTTCTACCGCTTGCCATATACGTGCAAAGAATCCGCTTGGTGCGTCTTCGGGTGTGGGCGCAATGGCTTCCGGGGTAGCAGCTTCGGTCTCGGGTTCCGGGGACTGCTCGTTCTCGGCAGGGGCTTGTGTCTCATCACTTACAGCCTCGGTCTCGGGTTGCATGGTTTCGGGAACGGTCTCGGGAATAGTTTCGGGAAGGGTTTCCGGAATAGTTTCGGGAAGGGTATCGGGCGCGGGGTCTTGCTCGGGATATACGCCCTCCATTTCGGTCTGCTCGTAGGTGGGCGATTCAAGTACCGTTTCCTCATTGGTATCGGCAAGAGAGTCGCACTCAACGTCTGTTGCGGGAACGGTTGCCTCCTCCATGCTTTCTTCCGGTGCAGGTGCTTCCGGGCTCTCTTCATCCCAAGAATCGCTCGGTGCTTGCCCGCCCAATGCGTCGGTGACTTGCTCGGATACGTAATCATTATCAACGAGATTTTTGATCACGTATTTGACCAGCGAGGTGCTGACTACGCTGATGCACAGCACGGCAGCAACACCAACGCCCACAAAGGGCGCAATTTTGCCAAGACGCACGCCTCTGCCCTGCGGCTTGACGGGTGCTGCCTGCTCACGCTCAATCGCTTGCATCACGCGCTCGGTAAAGCCCTCGGGGGCTTGCACGGCACAATCTTCAATGGCGGCATTCAAGGCGAGATATTCATCAAGCAATGCTGCGCAATGCGGACAATGCGCCACGTGCTGCGCAACAAGTGCCTTTTGCTGCTCGTTCAGCTCGCCGTCCGCATAAGCGGAAAGCAATTTTTCAATTTTTTTGCAATTGTCCATATATCCCACCTCCTTCTACTTAGTAAGACGATAAAAATCAAAAAATGTTCCCCGATTTCAAAATATTTTTGAGTTGTTTTTTGGCTCGCGCCAATCTGGACTTGACCGTGCCCATGCCGACCTCGAGCACGTCGCAAAGCTGCTCGTAGGAAAGCCCGTCCATATACCGCAGCGTCAGTATCTCGCGGTGCTCGTCTCCCAGCTGCAATATGGCTTTTGCGACCTGCTGCCGCTGCTCGGTGCGAACGGCTGCCTCGGGTGGATTGCTTTGCTCGTCCGCATCGGGAATCGGACGCTCCCGCATTTCACCGTCAACCTCATATTCCAGCGGCTCGACCCGCTTTTTTAGTTTGATAAAATCAAGGCAGGTGTTTTTGGCGATCTTGATGATCCATGCGTCGGGTGCGTCACCGCGGTAGGTTGGCAACGCGCGCCACATTTTGATAAAGACCTCTTGGGAAACATCCTCAGCGTCGTGATGATTCTTGGTCACGTAGTACGCCAGCGAATACACCCTATCCTGATAGGCTTTGACAAGCAAGGTGAACGCCTCACTGTCCCCTGCCTTGGCTGCCATAAGTAGCCTTGTCATATCCTCGGACACGCGCGTTCACCTCACTTTCCTATATATTATTCGTTATTGCTCCTGCTTTTGCATGGA
>JAZRDG010000123.1:0-33639 GCA_045660125.1 Eubacteriales bacterium
GGCATTTTGGAAACTAAGTATTTTGCCGACACCGTCACGCCCGACCGCCCCTTCACCGTATATGGCTTTGAAAGCATTGGCAGACACTTCGGCTGCGGCATGGACGGCACTGCTGCACAAGAGATTTGTGGCTACAGCAACATCCACATGACCAATATTTACATCTCGCGCATTCAGAAACATTTCCACTGCGGGCACAATATCTCGCAGGATCCCATGATGCTCATGACCATTCGCGCCATCGATGGCTTGGCGGTTGACTCTTTGAGTGAAAACGAAAAGGAAATTGCCGCCAAGGGCATTGAACAGGGGCTTTTGTTCAGAGAGGGCGACACGCTCTATACCAAGATTTTGGTCAATGACAAAAAAGACAGCAGTTGCCTTTACAGCGTAACCACCAAGCTGGAAAACGGCTACTTTGACCAAGCTGCCGAGTCGATTGCAAAGGAAATCGCAGATCTTATCAAGGACTCTCTGCCCGACTACCTGATCGGTGAATGGCGTTATGCCAACCGCCTGGCAGGACTTCCCATGGTGGATGCCTTGGTCGAGGCTTTGATCGCGCGCGGCATGCTCACCCCTCCCAAAGACGGCATTGGTGCCGAGGGCTGCTGGATGGAAGTGGAGAAATAAAATATTACACGCAAAAATTGCCTGCGTCCAATCGGACGCAGGCTTTTTGTACGGATGTGTTGTGGCGCGTCGCGGGCGCGCGTCAAAAAGGCGTACCCGCATCGTTTGGGTGCCCGCTATGAGGTTTCCTTAATTAATGACTTTGTCACGGGGGCTTATTCGGTAGTTGCGCCCGTTCTCACAGGGCATACCATCGGTCAGATCCCCTGCTCCTCCAACCCCAGCAGCTCTGCGGTGGTGCGCTCGCCCGTGTACATGTCCTGATAAAAGCGCTCGTAGAACGAGTCGGTGTCCTGTGCGGTAGGCGAGGTGCGCACCATGCAGGAATGCTTTTGCAGCAGCGGAATGCAGCTGCCGTCACCAAACAGCAGATGCTCCAGCAGCATGGTATCGTTGAGCGCGAGTGCCTGCTCCAATTTGGAGGTAAATTCCCTGTCCTGCGCGGTGGCAATGGCAAAGCCGTCAGGGTGGTTGTGCGCCACGATCACGGCGGAGGCATCCTTGATCAGCGCACGTCTGGAAATATCGCGCGCAATGGGGCGCGCCTCGTTGACCGTGCCGTCGCAAACGTGATAAAAATCGATCAAACGCATACGATTGTCAAACATCAGCGCATACACGCGCTCGACCCGCAGCCCAAGATAATACGGCTCCAAGTATTCCCTGACCTTTTTGCAGGTATCAAATCTCGGCGGCTGGGGCTTACTTTCAATCGCGCTGCGGCGCACGATCTCACCCACAAGGCTGAGCATCAGGGCGGTCTTTTCGCCCACGCCCTCGGTCAGCTCCAGCACATCGGGAGCAGCGTTCAGCACGCCCCAAAGCCCACCGTTTTGCTCAAGCAGCGCATGCGCCGTGCCGTTGGTATCCCCTCTGGGCACGGAATGATACAAAAGCATTTCAAGCAGCTCGTGCGAGGAAAAGCCGTCAGCACCCTCGATTTTATAGCGGTTGCGCATTCTTTCGCGATGATTTTCATGAAGATTCTGGCTCATATGGCCTCCTTTTTACAGCATCTGCACATCTGACTTTATCAAATTCATTATACTCGAATTTGCGCAAAAATGCAATAGTTTTCTTTGATTTGGGCATCGCTTCCGCCTTTTCTATTGACAAAAATATGCTGTTCGGGTATAATGAAGGTAACTTAAGAATCCACGGAGGTATCCGATATGAAACACGTCACGCTGCAAACAAGACTTTTATGCTTGATCGCAGCCCTCTTGCTTTGCCTGCCGCTGCTTGCCGCTTGCTCGGGTGACGGCGAGGTCGCCGATTCCACGACCGAAGCCACGACCGAACAGACAACCGAGGCAGAGCCCGAACAAACCACCGAAGAGATGACCGATGCGGTGACCGAGGAGACTACCGAGGAGAGCACCGAGGATACCACCGAGCAGACGACCGAGGCAGAGACCGAGCCGCCCGTCCGCGAGACCAAGACCTCGCTTTCCTTTACCGAAGTTGGCAGCGAGATCGATCTTAGCAAGTATTTCACCAGCCCCTATCAGTGCGAGGCTGCGCTTGCAGAGGATGGCACGCTGCGCCTGAGCACCGCCAAAACGCCCGCAAGCATTGGTGCCAGCGACCCCTATATTTACTTCAAGCTTGCACAGCTGATCAAGGATCTGGGCTACGATGCGGCAGACACCCGCGATTACCCCCACATGGTGCTGCGTGTGCGCGGCGAGAGCAGAACGGGCAAGGTATTCTCCCTGTTCGGCTACAGCTCCAAAACGCCCAGCGGCGCAGGCGTGACCGGTCAGCTGGACAGATACGTGCCCAACTCCGAGGAATGGCAGTACGTTTATTTTGACCTTTCCTCTTATAAAAAGAATCTGATCTCCTTCCGCTTTGACCTGACCAACTCCGCCCTTGCAAACAGCGAAGCACTCTACGTCAGCGATATTTCCTTCTATGCAACCGCCGAGGAGGCAACCGCACTGCTCACCCCCGACGTCTACCCCGTGGCCGAGCAGACCGCGGAAGATTACAGAGCCAAGATCATGTCCTTTAACGTACAGACCGAGAACGGCACGCAGGTGCGCCCCGACATCCGCATGGATATGCTGCGCGATCTGCTTGACGAATATCAGCCCGACTCGGTCGGTATGCAGGAGGTTACGACCAAGTGGCGCGACATGATGGACACCTACGCATTCAACCAAAGCTACGCAAGCGTTGGCGAGGCGAGAACGCCCGGCGGCGAGGCAAACCCCATTTACTACCGCGCAGACAAGTTTGAGCTGATCGACAGCGGCACGTTCTGGCTTTCCGACACGCCCGACGTGGCAGGCTCGCAATTTAAAGAAAGCCTGTACGTCCGCATCTGTACCTGGGTGCATCTGCGTGACCGCGTCACGGGTAAGGAATACGTGCACTTCAACACGCACCTTGACAACCTCGGCAGCAGTGAAGGCAGATCGCTGCGCAAGCAACAGATCACGGTGATCTTAAAGTTCTTGCAGCGCTTTGGCGATATTCCCATGGTGCTGACGGGCGACCTCAATCAGGCAGCGGTCAACGCCGAGGGCACGCAATACTCGGTATATAAAACCCTGGTAGGCATCAGCACGTTCAAGCTTGACGACGGCACCAAGGCATACTCCCCCTTCTCCAACGCACGCTACGATGCACTTGACAACATGCCCGAGGGCACCTCGGCAACCATGACGCAGTATTATGACGAGAGCGGCACCAAGTACAACCCCGCAAAAGAGCCGATTGACTACGTGCTCTACTCAGGCGCTTCACTGACTGCTCTTTCCTACAAGATCCGCCTGTACGACCGCGGCGGCGTGTACCTCTCCGACCACCTGCCCGTCATCAGCGAAATCAAGTTTTCCCCCGCACCCACGCAAGAATAAACCGCACACAAAATAAACATTCAGAGGTATATTTATGAAACATTTCATTTCCATTTTGGCGTTTCTCCTTACCTTCCCCCTCTTGCTCGGCATGCTTGCAGGCTGCACCGGTCCTTCTTCGGACACAGAGCAATCGACCGACGCGGACACCTCCAATCAGGCAGGCACTCCGTCTCTGACCATTGACGCCACGCAGGACGGCGCAACCGTAACCACTCCCGGCGGCTTGAGCTACACCGCAAGCGGCTACGATTCGGTCAAGACCGACGCATTTTGCTTTGAAGATGGGCTGCTTTTGAGCTTTGGCGACCAATTTGCAGACAGCTTTAATCGCTTTACCATCCAATATACCGCCACCGCACCCATGAAGATCACCATTACCTACACCGAGAAGGACGAGCGCTGCGAGGACGTCTTCTACCTTGAGGCAGGCACGCAGGAATTCAGCGCGGTCAACCACAAATTCCTTACCAAGGTAAGCGGCAGCGCACTGGAGTCGATGCGCATTGATACCTGCGAGAAAAAGAGCGCGGATTTCATTCTGCTTGACCTGAAGACCGAGACCATCTCGGTTCCCAAGTCGCAGCAGTACATCAAGGGCAGCCGCTACACGCTTGGCGTGGAATTGAAATGGGGCGGCGCGATCCACAGCCTTGAGGATACCGAATGCCCGATCGCGGACGTGACCAATCTGTGTAACATGCACGACGAGGGCAGACTGATCCAGCAATCCTACTACGGCGTTTTCTACTATGCAGATAAGTACGAGGAGGGTGGCTACCTCGGACAGGAGGGCGTTGCCTACAACCCCGTACAGGGCGGTGACGTCAAAGGACGCGACAGCCGTTTGATCGACTTTAAGATCGAGGGCAACAGCATCTACGTCAAGGCGCAGCCTCTGGACTGGCCGCTCAAGAATTCCCTGACCCCCAGCTACATGGAAAACAAATACGTCGTCGAGGACGATTACGTTCACGTTTTCAACCGCTTTGTGGACTTCTCGGGTTGGACGCATCCCCTGCTTGACCAGGAGCTTCCCGCAGTTTACACGATCAACATTCTTGACACCTTCGTTTGGTACGACGGCGGCAAGCCCTGGACAGGCGATAAGCTGAGCACCATTACCGATTGGAGCAATGTAGATCCCGCAACAAACAAGGCAAGCCACTACCTGCAGCTCAAGGAGACCAATACCGAGACCTGGTGCGCGCTGATCAATTCCGACACGCAGTACGGCGTTGGCATTTACGTGCCTAACGTCGATTTGATCCTGACCATGCGCTATCTCTCGGGAGAAAAGGGTTCCAACTCCGGCAAGGGTAACCCCTGCAGCTACGTATCCCCTCTGGCAAGAATTGCTTTCAAGTCCTTTGAGCCCATCGAGTACAGCTACCTGCTGACGGCAGGCGATATCAATGAGATCAGAGATACCTTCACCCAGAACCGCGATTTTGATACCAACGAGGGCTTGAACATCAAAAATCCCACGCGTGCACCCTACAGCGGAGAAATCAGTGACGTGACCGTGGATCTGTCCGTACAGTCCGGCGTAAGCTCGGTATACTACCCCCGCAACACCGAATTTGTGTTTGACGAGGCAGAAAAGGCAACCAGATTCAAGGCGGTTGACGCAGACCCCAACGTGACCTTTGTCTTTGATTACGGCGGACAGCAGATTTTCGCCGAGGACTACGGCATGATTGAGATCGAGTACATGATCCCCACCACCAACGCAGAGACGGCTTACGAAACGCAGCTCTTCCTTTGCAGCGGAGACATCGCAGCTCCCGCAGCCGAAGCAGCAGTAACCGGCACGCTGATCGTGGACGGTCAGTACCACACCCTGCAGATCCCCGTCAAGGATCTCGATTTCTGGAGCGGCTTGATCCACATGATCAGATTTGACTACTTCTCTTCCCCGACCGCAAACGACGTGGTCTTTGTCAAGGCATTCAGATTTGTAGCCAATTGACGCAAAATACACTTAAAAACCAAAGAATTTCGGCAGAGGGATTGTCCCTCTGCCGATTTTGTGTTATAATACAGGTATCACTTAAAAAAAGGACTTCACTATGCAACAGGATAAGGAATTTCTCGGCACAGCCCCCGTGGGGCGGTTGCTTTTCAAACTGGCTCTGCCCACCGTGGTGGCGCAAATGGTCAACATGCTTTACAACGTGGTGGACCGCATGTATATCGGGCACATTCAAGGCTACGGCGACCTTGCGCTGACAGGCGTGGGCGTTTGCCTGCCCCTGATTATGATCGTTTCCGCCTTTGCGGCACTGGTTGGCTCGGGCGGTGCGCCGCGCGCCTCGATCTGCATGGGGCAGCGCGACTATGAAAAGGCAGAGCGCATTTTGGGCGGCTGCTTTGGCTTGCAGCTGATCATCTCGGCAATTCTGACCGCCGTGCTGCTTATATGGAACGAACCCTTGCTCTTAGCCTTTGGCGCAAGCGAGAACACCATTCAGTACGCCACCGAATATATGAGCATTTACGCCGTGGGCACGCTGTTCGTGCAGCTCACGCTTGGCATGAACGCGTTTATCTCGGCGCAAGGGTTTACGCGCATATCCATGCTCTCGGTCATCATAGGCGCGGTATGCAACATCGTGCTTGACCCCATCTTTATCTACGGGCTGGGGCTTGGCGTGCGCGGTGCGGCAATTGCCACCGTGCTCTCACAGGCGGCATCGACCGTATGGATCATTTGCTTTTTGCTTGGCAAAAAGACGCATCTGTGCTTGCGCCCCAAATATATGCTGCCCGTGCCGCGCATCGTGCTCCCCTGCGTTGCGTTGGGACTTGCCACGTTTGTCATGCAATCCAGCGAGAGCGTGATTGCCATTTGCTTTAACACCTCGCTGCGCTCCTACGGCGGTGACGTGGCGGTGGGTGCTATGACCATTCTGACAAGCGTGATGCAGTTTGCCATGCTGCCCATGCAGGGCGTGGCGCAGGGCGCGCAGCCCATTCTCTCCTACAACTACGGCGCGCGCAATGCCGACCGCGTCAAAAAAGCTTACAAGCTGCTGCTGATCACCTGCATGATCTACTCGGTGACGCTTTGGCTTTCGGTCATGCTGTTTCCGCAGGTGTTCGTTGGCATGTTTACCGATAAGCCCGCGCTTGCAGACTTTGCCGCCCCCATGCTGCGCATCTATTACGCGGGCATGCTGCTGTTCGGCATTCAGATCGCTTGCCAGATGACCTTTGTTTCTCTTGGCAAGGCACTCTGCTCGGTCATCGTGGCAGTCATGCGCAAGTTCGTGCTGCTGCTCCCCTTGATCTATATCGTGCCGCACTTGGTAGCCGACCCCACCACGGGCGTCTATCTTGCCGAGCCGATTGCCGACGTGCTGGCGGTCACCTTTACCGCCGTGCTGTTTGCGTTTATGTTCAAACGGGCGATGCAAAACATGCAAAAAGAGGCTGAGTAATCAGCCTCTTTTCTTTACAAATACCCTCTGATGTCGTCCGCCAGCTTTTGCTCGATCTTGATCAGCTTTTTGGCAATGTCCTTGCTGCGCTCGTCGGCGGCTTTGTACTGGTTGAGATATTTCGAGAGCGACTTGACGCCCATGTCGCAGCCGTCGGTCATCAGATCGGCAATCGTGTGATCCGATTCGTGCATCATCAGCTTGACGTTGGTCTTGATCCATGACATGCCCGCCGCCATGGGGTTGGGGTCTTTTCCGTCGTCACCAAACTCATCAAGCCCCTTTTGGATATCGCGATCCAGCTCCTCGTGCTCGCGCAGGCTGTCGGTCAAAGCATCCCGCAGCTTGTCGGATTTGACGTTATCCAGCACGTCCTTGATGCTCGACACACCCATCTTGACCCCCGCATCACATTCGCGCAACAGCTTTACCGTATCTTGTTCAATCATGGCAAATCTCCTTTTTTCGTTTAGTATGCGGAGATTTTTGCACAATGATACGCGGCAGATAATAAAAATGCGAGTAAAACGCGAGATGGCATCATACCCCTTTGGGTGGCGGAGCGTCTTTCATAATGCAAACACACGCAAAAAGGACTGCTTCGACATGAAGCAGCCCTTTGTATATGATCAAAAATCAATCTTTAATTCCTCATTCTCGGGAATCTCGTACTGCTTGCCGCCAAGCATCAGCGTGCCGCCCGATCGGGTGGCGTATACGGTGCAGGTGTGCGCGTCCATGCTGATGCGCACGCTATGCCCCTCGGGCAGCGGCACGGTGCCGTCAATCGTGCGGTAAAGTCCGCGATTGGGAGTGACCGAGAAGGTCTTATATCCGATATCGGTGGGATGTACGCCAAGGCAATATCTGCCCAAGAGGTAGATCGGTCCACCGCCCCACGCGTGGCACAGCGAGCAGCCGTACTTCATGCCGTACATGCCGTAGTGCTCAATGCCCTTTTGCTCGGGCAAATACTGCTCCCAGATCGAGGTTGCGCCCAAGGACACCATGCCGCCCCAATAGGACTCGATCTTTTTCTGCGCGGTCTTAAGTCTGCCCATCATGCACAACGCGTTGAGCTCAAAGAACTCGAAATACGGCGTGGTGATCTGGTTGATCGCATCGTTTTCAAGCACGCAGCGCACGATCTTTTGCGCGCGGCGGTGCGACACGAAGCCATACATAATGGCAAACACGTTGGCATGTCGCGTCACGTTCTCCTTTCCCGTGGTGTGGCAATCGATAAACGCGCCGCGCTCCTCGCGCCAATAGTCTTGCATGATACGCTTTTGCAGCGCATCAGCCGCCTTGCGGTATGCCGTGCCGTCCTTGCCCACCAAGGCGCAAAGCTCCGCCATGCACTTGTGGCACTGCCACAAGAGAATCTGCTCGGCGCAAAGCGGTCCGCCCTTATCCATATCCGACCAGTCGATAAAGATCCAGTCACCGTCGCGGTAGCAAACGTAGCCATGCTCGTCCAGTCTGCCCACAATAAACTGGTACAGCGCGAACAGGCGGTCAAAATACAGGCTGATAAACTGTGAGTCCCCCGTAGCGAAATAGTATTCGTACGCACCGATGATCAGGTACATGGAATAATCGTTGATACTGTTAATATGCTGCTCATAGGGGGGCTTGCCCAAAAGAGCCACGATGGTGCGCTTGGTGATCTCGGGATCAAAATACAGGTAGCGGTTTGCCATGTAGGATTGATACGCGTCGCCCGACCAGCACCAGCGGTCGCGCTTGATGCCGTCAAGGAAGAACTCGCGCGAATTGAGATGCAAGGTATACGCGCAGATCTCCCAGATCTTGTTGACGTTTTTGCGGTTGCAGGCAAAGGTTGCCACGTCTTCAAGCGGCAGGTATTCGTACTCTGCCCAAACGCGCAAGCCCTTGCCGCCCTGCACGCAAACGTAGCGGAACGCGCGGCCGGGGCGCACGTAGGCACTGCTGCCGCTCAGCGTTTCGCGGATGAGTGCCTCGGCATGATCCAGCGCCTCCTCGCACGACTCACCGTAGCTCACGCGAAGCGCATCGTGCTCGTCAGCACCCTCAATATGCAAAAGCGCATAGGTCTCGCGCCCGAAATCATACAGCGTTCCCTGCTTGGTCTTGACCGCCTTGATCGGGTCAAGACGCCGGTACGAGAAGCAAAACTCCTCGGGGTTATCCGCAGGATCGGTATAGGCAGGCGTGCAGCCGACAGGCACGCGCTTGGTCACGATCATGTGATCCGCGATCCAGGATTCGTCGGTCTTTAAGTACTTGCTGTCCACGTACAGGCTGGGCAGCCCCTCGGTGGCAAGCAGCACCACCATCACGTTATGGTCTCCTGCCGACACGTGCAGATCGGTATTGACGGGCAGGCGCGCGTTATCGATCATGACGTACGCCTTGGCGCGCGTGACAAAGCGCACCGTGTCCTCGCCGTCTGCATGGTAGCTCTTGAAAAAGCGCACGTTGGGGTAAGGCGTGGCAAGCGCCCAGAAGGTGGGGTACTCGCACCCGTATTCCTCACGGCGGCTATGCAGCTTGATGCTGTGATAAAGCTCAAAATCTCCCGGATACCATATCCATTTTGCCATAGTCATCGGTGACCTCCGCATGTCATTTTTTCCATTGTACCATAAAACGCACAATAATGCAATAGACCTTGTGGCTTTTCTTGTTTTTTCTTGACAAATCCGCACCGGTATGGTATGATAAAACCAAGAAAAACGCTCACAAAGGAGGCTTTCCCTATGTCCGATTTCCCGAACATCATCGACGTCCCCGGCGGCAAAGAAGTACAGACCCTGTGCTTTATGACCGACAAGAAATTCGTCCGCAAAAATTACGTGGATCTGCGCCTTTTGGTGGACGACAAAACCGTGCTGCGCAATCCGCACAAGGGCTGGTTCTGGCACTACATTGACAACGGCTACACGCGCGGCGCATACCGCGAGCACCACGATGAGAATGACGATCTTGCGGATTTTCCCGGGCTTAACCACCTCTATCTGCGCTTTGACTGGGGTGACGTGGAAAAGACCGAGGGCGTTTACGATTTCTCGTATCTGGACGAAATCATGGAAAAGTGGGGCGCGCGCGGCTACCGCTTCTCCTTGCGCGTTTGCACCTACGAGGGTACGGCAGAGATCAATCACGCAACCCCTGCCTACGTTTACGAAAAGGGCGCGCGCTGCTTCCTTTTGGAGGGTGGCAAGATACAGCCCGATTTCGGTGACCCCATCTTCCTTGCTTGCCTTGAAAAATTCATGCAAGTCTTCGGCGCAAAATACAACGGCGACCCGCGCATTGAGTGCATCGACGTCGGCACCTTGGGCACTTGGGGCGAGGGGCACACGGTAGAGGGCGACGGACGCGTCTATCCCCTGGACGTGGTCAAGGCGCACTTTGATCTGCACGCGCGCTACTTCCCCGACACCTATGTGCTTTGCAATGACGACCACATTGCCTCGCGCTTTTGCAACGGACAAGCCGAGGTGCAAGAGATGCTGGACTACGCCCGTGCGCGCGGCTTTGGCGTGCAGGACGATTCGATCTGCTGCGACTACTATTACCAGATGAACGGCTACGATACCATGCGCGCACCTTGGGCGTTCGAACGCCTTGCGGACAACGCGCCGAACGCCATTGAAATGGCGCATTATACCTACATCAAGCCGCAATACGAAAGCTATTTCCGCGACGGGTTGACCGCAATGCAGTCCTTTAAGAATGCGCGCGCCACCTTTGCGGGCTTCCACGGTTATCCGCGCAAGTGGCTGCAAAACGAATTTTACCTGACCGAATACTGCGCAAACCGACTTGGCTACTGGTACTTTATCACGGGCGCTTGCATTCCCGAGCTGACAAACACCGCCTACAACCGCATTGAGCTTGACGTGGAAAACCGCGGTTGGGCACGCGGCTACTTCAAATACGATCTGCGCCTTTGCCTGCGCGGTGAGAACGGTACGTTTGTCATTGACCTGGATGCCGACAACCGCACCTGGCTGCCTGACTGTCCCATCACGCTTTCTCTGCGCGTGGACGCGCGCGGCGTGCCCGAGGGCGACTATGAGCTTTGCATTGGTCTTTTTGAAAAGGACTCCCCCATTCTGCTTGGCATCAAGCAAGACTATCTGGGGGACGGCTACTACACCATTGCGCGCACGCACGTGCGCGGCGTTTGAAAGGAGGGCGACATATGAAGGACAAGCTTTTCCCGAATCTCTGCCCCGCTCCCGCTCAGGACGGCGCACAGACCATGTGCGGCATGTGGGACAATCCCCTCGCCCGCCCCGATTTTATCGATCTGCGCCCCTATATGGACGACAAGACCGTGCTCAAAAACCCCCACAAGGGCTGGTTCTGGCACTATATTGACAACGGCTACGGTCGCGAGAACTACCGCCACCCCAAGCACGCTGACCCTGCGGACGATCTTTCCGACTTCCCCGGGCTCAACCACCTGTACCTGCGCTTTGACTGGGGTGATATTGAAAAGGAAGAGGGCGTTTACGATTTCTCCTACCTTGACGAGATCATGGACCTGTGGGGTCCGCGCGGCTACACCTTCTCCTTGCGCGTGTGCTCCTACGAGGGAGACGCCAACATGAACTATTCCACGCCTGCCTACGTGTACGAAAAGGGCGCGCGCGGCTATCGCATGCCCTCGGGTGCCATTCAGCCCGACTACGGCGATCCCATTTTCCTTGCTTGCCTTGAAAAATTCATGGCGGTCATGGGTGAAAAATTCAATGGAGATCCGCGCATTGAGTGCATTGACGTGGGCACTATGGGCACGTGGGGCGAGGGTCACACGGCAGCTGACGCAACGGGCGTGATCATCGAGCCCGAGGTGGTCAAAAAGCACTTTGATCTGCACGCCAAGTACTTCCCCGACACGCCCGTGCTTTGCAACGATGACCACATCTGCTGCCGCATTGCGCACGGACAGGACGAGGTGCAGGAGGTCTTAGACTACGCAAGCGAGCGTTGCTTTGGCATTCAGGACGACTCGGTATGCTGCAACTACTACACGCAGGTCAACGATTACGATACCCTGCGCGCGCCTTGGGCGTTTGACCGTCTTGCGCCCGACGCACCCGCCTGCATTGAAATGGAGCATTACGGCTACGTGCACTCGCACAATGATCACTTCCGCGACGGCTTGACCGCCTTGGAAGCCTTTAAGCGCACGCACGCGACCTTTGCGGGATTCCACGGCTATCCTCGCATTTGGCTCAAAAACGAGTACTACCTGACCGAATACTGTGCAAACAGACTTGGATATTGGTATTTCGTCACGGCGGCAACCGTGCCTGCCCTGCACCGCTCGGCGCATAATATCGTCACGCTGGACGTGCAAAACCGCGGCTGGGCGCGCGCGTACCGCAAGTTTGATCTCAAGATCCGCTTGCGCGGCGAGGACGGCAGCGAATACGTGCTTGACACCGATACCGACAACCGCACGTGGTTGCCTGAGCAAAAGCAGATCCTGACCCTGCGCCCCGACCTAAGAGACGTGCCTGCGGGTCAATACGAAGTAGCAATCGGTATGTTCGAGGGCGAGACGCCCATCAAATTAGCTCTTAAGCAGGAAATTTTTGACGGGAAGTTCTATACCCTTGCAAAGGATATTACAGTGTTTTAGTTTTTTCTCTGTAGGGGAGGATATCATCCTCCCGCCAGTATTGGCATCGGTATTGCGTTTGGGTGTAAATACCGGTATCTGACAGTGGCGGGAGGATACTATCCTCCCCTACAAAATAATCTATTTCTTTTCTGAATCCTTACAGTTTTCCAAAATTTTGTTGTCTACATAAGTGAAGGGCTCTTTCAATTCTTATCAAAGGAGGTGTGTTTATGAAGCATTCGACAGACGGTTATCTTGCCGACGGGCAGATCATTGCGCTGTACAACGGGCGCGACGAGCGCGCGATCAAGGAAACAGACGCAAAATACCGCACGCAGCTGCTCATGGTTGCACGCAGCGTCCTGCACGATATGCGGGATTGCGAGGAATGTCTGAATGACACCTACGTGCGCGTTTGGAATTCGATTCCGCCCGCCTGCCCCGACTCGCTGCGCGCGTTTTTGATCTCGGTCATGCGCCGCACTGCCTTTAACCGCTACAAGGCGGCAAAGCGCAAAAAGCGTATCCCGTCCGAGATGGTCTTGTCACTGACCGATCTTGACGACATGCTTGCCGATTCGGACGCTTTTTACACCGAGCAACAGGCAAACGCGCTGGGCGAGCTGCTGACCGCATTTACAAACACGCTATCCGACCGTCGGACCTTCATTTTTATGAGCAGATACTACCTCTGCCGCCCCATTGCGGAAATTGCGCGCAAGCTGGGGTGCAGCGAATCCACGGTCAACAAGGAAATTGCCGCCATCAAGCAAGAGCTGCGGCAGATTTTGGAAAGCGAGGGTTATTTGAAATGATGCATAAGGATCTATTTTCGGACGGCGTTGCGCGCATCGACCCCGATGCGGTGGAACGCTTGCTCCAAATTGAGCAGGAGCTTGGGCGGCGCGCCGCAAGACGCAGACGCGGACGCATCCTCTCTGTTTTAGCCGCTGCGCTGCTGAGCGTCATGCTTGTGTCGGTGCTGCTGATCGTGCCGTTTATCCCCAAAACGCTGGAGCTGGATTACGAACCCTCCAAGGGCATGCCCGAACGCGTTTGGGTGTATTACGTAAACGAAAACGGAAAGCAAAAGCGCGAGCTTGTAAAGCAGCCGCAGGGTGCGCAAAACGTGTTTACCTCCTGGAAGCACCTCAACACGGTTGACAACGAGGTGCAGCTGCTGGACTACACCGTGACCACCGAGCCGGTGTACGGCACCACGGTCGTGCCCGACACGCTGTGGGAATCTTTGATGCAAATGCTTGACAAGACAGGCGAGCAAACCATCGTGACCGCCACGCTCTCTCCCGAGATCACGTCCTACGAAAACTATGACGCACTGATCGAGTCGCTGACCGAGACGCTTGCCAAGTACGCGGGGGTTGCCCCCGAGCAGGTCAAGATTCTGATCGACGGTGAGCAGATCGGCATTGTCGGCACGCTGCAATTCTATCACAGCCTGCAGCAGAACACAACCGTCGGCGTTGGCAGTACGCTGGAGATCACGGTGGGCATGACCAACATTTCGGACGAGATCATTCATTACACCGGCTCGTCCAGCGCATTCGTGCCCGACGCGTCGCTGCATATGGGCAATACCATCATCCAGCACGAAATCCATCCCCACACTGAGGACGAAGCACACCTCACTCTTGCCCCCGGCGAAAGCCACGAGGTAACATACCGATTTGTCATTCCCGCAGATGCTACCACAGGTATGTATGATCTGGCTGTGTCCTTCAGGGGACAGAGTATAACATTCGAGGGGGTTGTGCAGGTGGTTGAGTTCACCGATCCCGCCATTCCCACCACCGAATTCAATGAATTTTTGCACAAATACGGCTTTATCGCCACCGATCCCACGCAGTTCCGCGCAGCCGTGGAGCAGCTTTCCTTTAGCGGCATGAGTCTCTTTGATATCATGACCAAGGCGCAAATCGATTACGCAGAGGGATATAGCGGTGAGGAATACGGCTCCCAGTGGTTTTCTTACGGATATACGACTCTGCCAAACGGCAAAAGCAACAATTATTTTGTTGCCAAGAAGATTCCGGACGACATGAGATTACCGTATGGAATTACCTTTGCTGACACGCTCTACCATTCGCTTTGCAAAATGGGATTTACTGACTTTGAGGCAAAAGAGATTATTGCTCGCCTGGAAATCGGTGACGAACAGCAGATACTTCTCGGAAATACCGCCTTCTACCTCACGCGCGACCAAGCGGGCAACTATATCATGCGTTACAGTTCTCTGACCGTCCTCTCTTCGAGCATTTATCCCGCATATAGTCTTGACATCATCTACTCCCACGCAGAAATGATCGCCCAACTCTTCTTAGTCAAGGCAGGCGTTGGCAACTTCTCCACCGATGCGTTTACTGCGCCCATTACGGTTGCACCGCTTGCATATGCAAGTCCCGACAGAGAGCTTGACGATGCGGACGCACAAACGCTGATCGATATATTCTGCAGCTATGGCGGCACGTGGAATAACGGCAGCGTTGACGTGGAATTTGACTAC
Organism: Eubacteriales bacterium; assembly: GCA_045660125.1. GTDB lineage: Bacteria > Bacillota > Clostridia > Oscillospirales > CAG-272 > SVQP01. The sequence goes on from JAZRDG010000123.1 coordinate 15,094, forward strand.
CGCATCACGAGCAAAGGAATGGTCTTTAGCTACAGCACGAGCGCAGGCGTTCTTGCTGACAGCGGCGGATATTTCGGTCTTTCTAACGAACACCGCCAGATTGTCAACGAGATCGTCACCAAGGGCAACTATCAGCCCAATTTCCAAAACGTTGCGCTCATAGAAGCCCCCGACGGCAGTACGCGCCAATATTTCCTGCACAGAACCGTTGCACAGCAAATCACGCATGCGCTCAACAATGCAGAATGGCACGAAGGAAGCGTTGAGCTTGAGCCCTTGCTGTGGTTTGACTGCGACGGCAAACGGGTAGGTTATGACAACGGCTTGTTCTTTACCACGCAGCACTATTGGTACGCAGATAGCTACACCAAGGATTGCCTCAATGCCCTGCAGGATGCAGTCATAAGTATGCGCACGGGCGAATATGACGCCATCCTCTATTACGCAGACACGTATTACGGTCACAGCGCGGCTGTGGACGAAAGGTTGGCAGGCACAATGGACTTTTCCATGAATATAGCCCCCCGTCAGCTTGAAAATATTTTGCTTGCCTATAACGACAAGCAGGCAGTAGATGCGTTGGGCGACATTGTGGATTGCAAAAATGCCGTGGACAAGGGCGTTCTGCTCACGAACAACGGCGCGTATTTTGAGCGGATCACCGAGATCAAGCCGAATTTCGACAATGGCGAGGTCAAGCTGATCGAAGTCGATATGGGGCTTCCGCCCACTTGTGAATTAACGCCGGATGACGCACAAGCACTGCGCAAGATTTTCCAAAGAGCAGAATTTACGTATTGCTTTGGTGATGACGATGCCGTATACGAAACAACCCTTGAGATCAACGGCTACACCATCGCCTACCGATCCTCTTCAAGGGATGCCAGAATCGGAGACCTGATAGCGACCCTTTCAGAAGAGGATGCCCAAACCGTTGGCTATATTCTTGGCGGATATATCAACGTGGAATAATGACACCAAAATACAAATAAAACGAAAAACCGCTCTTTCGAGCGGTTTTTCTACTATGCGGGCGGATATGGAATCCGCCCCTACGGGTATCCTCGGACCGTCGAGGACGCCGGTCCCTACAAAACGCATTTACTTAATCATCAATATCGAGGTGCTCCAGCGCGCTCTTCTTTTCGATGATCTTGGCGTCGCCGTGCTTGACAAAGAACATGGTGACAAACGAGAAGACCACGAATACGCAGCCGAACAGGAAGAACACCTGACGCATGCCGATCAGGTCATACAAAGCACCCGAAGCGATGGGCGCGACGATCTGCGCGGACATGGATGCGGTGTAATAATAGCCCGTGTACTTGCCCACGTCGCCGCCGCGTGCAAGCTCGACCACCATGGGGAAGGAATTGACGTTGATGGTTGCCCAGCCGATGCCTGCCAAGCTGAAGATGGGGTACATGATCCACGCGGGCGTGGTGGGCTCGATGAAATGACCGATCAGGAACGCACTTGCCAAGATCACGATACCGCCCAGAATTGCCTTTCTGCGTCCGATCTTGGACGAGATAATGCCCACGGGGATATACGACACGATCGCCGCAGCCTGCGCCACGATCATGGTCAAATTGAAGTCAAAGCCCAGAATGTTGGTTGCGTAGACCGAGTACTTACTGGTAATCGAGTTATAACCGATATACCACAGCGCAACGGATGCAAGAATGAGCAACAGCGAGATCAGCTCTGCCTTTGCAAGCTTGCGCTTGGGCGTGCCGTCCTCGGCGGAGGTTTCCTCCAAGCCAAGGCGTACCGAATCCGCCTCCATCTCGGCAGCCCACTTGGGCTCTTTGACGGTCAGCATAAACACGATCAGACCCACCAGCATGACCGATACCACGGCTACGACGTAGCCCGTATACTGCATGTAATGGTTCTTGGAGGTTGCGAACACCATACCCAGCGCCAGCACGATAATGCCGCCTGCAGTACCCGTCAGGTTAATGATGGCATTTGCCTTGGAGCGCAACGGCTTGACCGTGACGTCGGGCATGAGCGCAACCGCAGGAGAGCGGAAGGTTGCCATGGCAACCAATACGACAAGCAGCGTTGCGATAAAGCCGATAAAGGGTAAGGGGTTGGCAATGGTCAACTCGACCGTGGTCTTTCTGAGCAGCTCTGCAAACTCGGCATCTGCCATTGTTCCCTGCTCCAGCGCGGGAACGCCCGCAGCCACCACCTGCGCCAGCTGATAGTTATCGATCAGCGTCAGGGCTACGAAGGATGCGGTTGCCACCAGCGTACCAATCAGGATAAAGGGCGTGCGCTTGCCCATTTTGGTATTGACCTTGTCCGACAGCGCGCCGAACAGGGGCAGCATAAATACGGCTAAAATGTTATCGATCGACATGACCGCACCCGATGCGGTTTGCGGCAGACCGAAATGGTTGGTCAAGATCAGCGGCACAATAGCGTCGTACGCCTGCCAGAAGGCAGAGATCAGAAAGAACGCCATGCCTACAAGGATCACTCTTTTGTAATTCAGCTTCATAACAGTTTCCTTTCAAGGTGTGATAAGGGCTTACTATTATTATAGTACCATATTCAGGTTACAATTGCAACGCTTTTGCAAAAACTTAATACCTTAATCCAAAAGCGGCGGGCAGAGATATACGTCCGAGGTATAGTCGGTGTGCGCGGCATCCACCTGCAGCACCCAAACGTTCAGCTCGCGATCCAGCATGTCCTCGGTCACGGGAATGTAGTAGGTATAGTGATGATCCATAAAGACCACGCGGGATTCCCATACGTTTGCAAGATACGTGGGTGCGCGCTCAGCTGCACCGATCGCGCCCTCGCCAAGCTCCACTGCGGCGTACGCGCCCTCAAGTCCGTGCTCGCCCTCAAGCGCTACCGAAAGATACGAGCCGGGTACCCAATCGCGGCGGTCAACCTTGACCGTCACCTTTTGCGCACCGATCACGGGGCGATCCTTGGTGGAAGGAATAAGGTTATTGGCATGCGGTGCTGCGAGGGTCAGCGCCTCGCCGTTCTTATACAGCGTAATGCGGCTGATGCGATCCATGGGCTTTGGCACGCGCACATAACGCACGCCACCGTCCAGCGCAAAGGACAGCACCATTCTCTTACCCTTACTCTCGTAGATATCATGCGTATAATTGCGCACCACGCCAACGCTCATCTCGCCAATCTCAGAGTAAGTTCCCTTGCCTGCATCGTGCCAAGCCAGCAGATCGGCAGAATAGTCAAGATGCTCGGGGAAAATTTGCGTGGGAGCTTCATCGGTGGGCTGATCGGGTGCGAAGAACTCGATCTCAATGCGATCTGCATCCATCACGCCGCCAAAGTCCACGCGCAGGCATCCGCCGTCAATACGCGTGCCCGTGCCCCACAAGAAACGGGAGTTGCCGTCAAAGAAGGTATCGGGGTTGCCGTCAAAGGCGTATGCATTCTCGCAGCCGCGCAAAATATAGGTATTTTGCGCAAAGAAGGCATCACGCGCTGCCTTGACCTGCGGTACGCTGGTCTCTCCTGCGCGCTTTTGGCAGCGGCTTTCCAGGGAGTCGTTATTCATGGCAAACAGCGTGGATTCGATCAGCTTTTCTGCGTGCGTGGGCACTGCAACCGATGCGGTCGTGCCCAGCTTTTTGATGCGCGGCAGCGCACGGACAAGCTCGTAGCCGTCGCGACCGATCACGCGGTGCGGCTGCTCACAAAGCAGTTCGGGTGCAAGTGCGCTCTCGCAGATCTCCAGCAGCACTGCACGGAAGGGCTCAACCGTAATCTTGGCGACCGCACCGTACGCGTATTCGCCCAGCTTGTAGGTCGCAGGATGGTGGCAGATGACCGTGACAGAGTCGCAGACTTCAAGCCCGATCTCGCTATCAAGCTTGATCTCAAACTCCTTAGCCTCCCAAGTGGGGTTACCAAAGGTCAGCACACGCACCTTACCGTTGCCGCGTGCGACCGCGTTCTGTCCGTACTTTTGCTCGGGCAGCAGCATGCCGTCCACCAGAATATCGTTGAGTCTGCGGTGCAGATTATAAATATGCGCAAGTCTGGGCTGCTCCTTATCGGTCAGCAGCCAGGGGTTGCCGTAAATCTCGGGGGCAAGGATGAGGTTGCGGTTGAACGCCTGATACACAAGGTCGTCCTCAAAGCGATCCATGCAGGAGGACAGGCACACGCCGTGGTCCTCGGTCAGGCGGCGCAAGCCGTCGGTCTCGCCGCGTGTGAAAATAAACGCGCGGTTGTGCGGCGCGGTGCACTGATTATAAGAGAAAATGTCCACGTAGGTCTCAGCTCCCTGCCAAAGGAAGGTGGTAGCGTACTTGTCTCCCTCGCCAAGGTCAAGGCGATGGTTGAGCAGCACAAGATCGGGCGAATACTTGCGGCATTCCGCCTGTACCTCGCAGAAGTTTCTGCGCACGTCCTCTCGCAGCTCTCCGCAAACGCCGTCCATCTTGAACAGCGCAAAATGGTGATCGCGGCAAAGGGATACCAAAAGCTCGCGGCGTGCAGCGGCAGTCTGCTCGTCCTCGCCGTAGCCGTCGGGACCCATCCAAACGCCCATGCGTGCACCGATGTCGGCAGCTGCCTTGACAACGGGCGCATATCCGTTCGGGTACTGGCGCGAAAGCTTGGGACCGTCCAGCGTTTCGTACGTGCCGTTTGCGCCGTCCAGATTGCCCGCATCCCATGCGTAAATATCCAGCTGCATACCGTACGCGTCACGCATCCACTTGAAATACTCCAGATTGATCAGCGTTTGCGCCTCGGTAGCGCCCTCGTTGGTATTGTTGATCCATGAAAAATATTGTGCGTGCGAGGGCGTTTTTTCATCCGCGCCCGCAGTCAGTTTGGTCTTTTCGCTCATACTTGCACCGTCCTTTGCTTCACTTTATTGATATTGTACCATATTTTGGAGGGTTCGTCAAGGATGAAATATTTCACGGGTAAAAATGCTGCGAAATATAACGCGCAAGGGGGAGAGTGCTCGCAAGATACATGGCTCAATGCGTGTTTGACCGTACACGCATGACTCTCTCTTGCAATTTTTCAAAAAATATGATAAAATGTTGTCACCCAAAGCCCAAACCGTTCGACATAAAGGATAGAAGCACATTTTTGGATGAAAGGAGCAAACGTATGCAAGACCGCGACATTATTGAGCTGTACTACGCACGCGATGAGCGCGCGATTTCAGAATCTTCTGACAAATACGGCTCGTATTGCTTAGGTATTGCGCAAAGGATATTGCGCAATATGCAAGATGCCGAGGAATGCGTTAACGACACGTGGGTGCGCGCCTGGAATGCCATTCCTCCTGCCCGCCCCGATTACCTGCAGCAATTCTTGGGTGGCATTACGCGACACGTCTCGCTTGATAAGTACCGTCAAAATAAAAGGCGCGGCGCGCCCACGGTTGCCATTGACGAGCTTTGCGAGGTGGTCGCCTCGGACGTCAACGTGGTAACGCAGGCAGAAGAGCGCGAAATGCTTGTCGCCATCGACCGTTTTCTTTGGTCGCTGCCCGAGCGCGAATGTAACGTGTTCATTCGCCGCTACTACCACTTTGACGAGATCAAGGACATTGCTAAGAGATACGGACTGACGCAGACCAACGCCAAAAAAATTCTATCCCGCACACGCAAATCCTTACGCGAATTTCTCGAAAAGGAGGGCTATACGGTATGAACGAACAGAAATTCACAGAGTTACTGGGCGGCATTGACCCCGCGTTGGTCGCACGCGCCGAGCAAAGCGTACCCATGCGCAAAAAGCCGATCTTCAAGCGCGTCTTGATCGCAGCGGTGGCTGCTATGCTTGCCATGTCAATGCTGTTGGGCGCAGCGGCAATCGCCCTGATCCCCAAGACCTATGATCTGGATTATGAAGTTCCCAAGCACGAACATGCAAACAAGCTCACACAGATCTTTTACACCGAGAACGGTAAGATCAAGCGACAAAACGTGCTGCTCCCCCCCACCGAGCAAAACGTATTTATGACCTGGAAGCATCTTAATACGGTTGGTGACGAGGTCAAAATCGTCAATTATGCCGTACAGACCGACGATGCGCAGGCAACAGTCGTGCCGGGCACGCTGTGGGAATATTTGCAGCAAACATTCTCCCCTGCATCGGGAACCGTGACCGTCACACTCTCACCCGAGATCACGTCCTACGAGAACTATGACGCGCTGATCGAGTCACTGACCGAGACCTTTGCCAAATATTCCGGCATTGATCCCGAACAGGTCAAAATTCTGATAGATGGGGAGCAGAGCATCCTTATCGGCGGGTTGAAATTCTATCACATCCTGCAGGAGCAGCCTGTGTTCGCAGGCGGGCAGTTTGACATTAGGGTGGGCATGACCAACGTATCCGATTATGATATTGAATTCACCGGCGCCTGGAGCGACTTTGCCCCCAAGGCAAAATTGCGCGCTGCCTCCATGATTTACGTAGAGCAGCTACTCCTTCCCCTGCCAAACGACAGCACGACCGAGATTGCCGAATACCGTCTTGCTCCCGGTGAGAGCCGTGAAATCACCTACACCTTTGAGATTCCCGCAGATGCCCCCACGGGTTCTTACGATTTGATCCTCTCCTTTGGAGAATCCAGCATGACGTTTGAGGGCGCGGTGGAGGTAGTGGTATTCAGCGAGCCTGCCATTGGCACCCTGGAATTCTACCATGCCCCAAGTGGAATCTCCACCACGCTTGGCAGCACGGTTTCGATCTCAGTGGGTATGTTGAATATTTCGGATGTTCCCCTCTATTTCACCGGCCCGCGCAGCGAGTTTGTCCCCGATGCAGTGCTTCATATGGACGATATTGTCATCCATCACGACGACAGAGAACTCACCGGCGAATACGACACACATATGTGTAGGGTTGGCGAAGCAATCGAGGTAACCCATATATTCCAAATCCCGAACGATATCCCCGCAGGTGCGTATGATCTGACGATCTCCTTTGCGGGACAGAGCTTGACCCTTAAGGAGGCGGTCATCATTCTGTGCCGTGAGGAAATAGATACGCCGTTTGATCCCGACACGCTGTTTGACTATGAAATGCAATATAAGCCGACTTATGAGGACTATTTGCAGATCAGGGAAGGCATGACGGTGGAAGAAGTGGTCGCAATTCTTGGAAAACCGCACGGCTTGGATGCTGCGGTAGGCAGCAAGTATTTGTGCTGGACAACGGCAGACGGCGCAAGCTGCGCAATCAAGGTGACTTCCCCGAATGCGACGGAGGGTTGGACGGATTGGGCAGACATTCTTCAGCCACATTACGGTGGAGCAACCGTGGTGCATCATAACTATTACGGCTCGGTGTCGGATGAAGACGGGTAATAAAATCCCATATGCATGCGCAGACACACGGAGGGGATGCCGCGATCCCCTCAACAATACAAAACGAAAAACCGCTCTTTCGAGCGGTTTTTCTGTTATCGGGCGGCGGGAGCAAGCCCCCGCCCTACGGTATAATTTTATTGCAACTTTTCCTTCGCCACGACAAGCATGAGCTTGATGCGGTTTTCCTGGTTGACGCGGGTAGCGCCGGGGTCGTACTCGATATCAACGACGTTGAGACGCTCGTCGATGCGGCGCACCTTGTTGATCATGCCCTTTGCCGCGACGTGGCAAGGCAGGCAGCCGAACGGCTGCACGATCACGATATTCTCATAGCCGTGATCCGCAAACTCCAGCATTTCTGCGGCAAGATACCAGCCCTCGCCCATGCTGTTGCCCACGTTGATAACGCCCTCGGCTCTCTTTTTGAGATCGTTGACGCGCTCGGGGGGCACGAAATTGGGATTTTTCTCGATGGCGGAGATCAGAATATCCTCCATCCAGAACATATACTTCATGGCGATCTCCAAAATCAGACGCTTGAGCGGCTTGCCGCCGTACAGACGCAGATCCTCAAGCGCGCCGTTGGTCTTGTAGATACCAAAGCCCAGAATGCTGGGCACGTAAACCTCGCAATCCTGCTCGGCAAGGAACTCTTCAAGGTGGTTATTACCGGGCGCGGAGTACTTGAGATACAGCTCGCCAATGACCGCAACCTTGACCTTGGGGGTCTTTTTGATCTCGATGGATGCAAAATCGTCCGCGATCGCCTTGAGATTCTTCTTGATCGCGCCGGGCATCCAGCCCTTGCCCTTGGCAAAGCCCTGACCCAGCTTGGTTGCCCACTTGTCCACCATAGCGTCGGTCTCGCCCTTATTGACCTCGTAGGGGCGCACCTGATTGGAAAGTATCATGACCATGTCGCCATAGATCAAGCCCGCAACTGCCATCAGAAGTCCAAAGGGGCTGAGCAATCCGCCCGGATTGAGCTCCATGAGCCACACGTTTGCCGAAATGAACGGCACGTGGGGGTATCCTGCCTTTTCAAACGCCTTGCGCATCAGGTTGATATAGTTACTGTCACGGCAGCCGCCGCCCGACTGGGTGATGATCATTGCCACCTTATCGGGATCGTACTTACCGCTCTTCATGGTCGCCAGCATCTGACCCGTGGTCAGCATGGAAGGATAGCACATATCGTTGTGCAGATACTTCTGCGCAAGCTGCAGCACCTCGGGACCGTCGTTTTCCATAATGTCAATCTTATACCCCTCACGTTGCAGAATGGGGCGCAGGATCTTGAAGTGGATGGGTGCCATGCTGGGAGTCAGAATGGTATATTCCTTTTTCATCTTACGCGTAAACTTTACGCGCTCTCTGTAATGCCCTTGCTCCTTCATGCCTGTTCCCCTCCCTTCTGCTGATCGATTGCCGCAATCAGGCTGCGCAAGCGGATCTTGATCGCACCGAGGTTGGTGACCTCGTCGATCTTGATCTGCGTGTACAGATGTCCTGCGTGCTCAAGAATGCTGCGCACCTCGTCGGTGGTCAGCGCGTCAAGTCCGCAGCCGAACGACACCAGATGCACAAGATACATATCGGGCTGCATTGTGACGTACTTTGCCGCCGAGAAAAGTCTTTGGTGATAGGTCCACTGGCTGAGCAGGTTGACCTTGAAATCGGGTGCCATGGCAGCCACGGCATCCTCGGACACCACCGCAAAGCCCAAAGCGCAGATCAGCTTGTGAATACCGTGGTTGATCTCGGGATCGGCATGGTAAGGTCTGCCCGCAAGCACGATGATTCTCTTACCCTCTACTCTTGCCTCTTGCACGATCTTCGCGCCCTGTGCGCGCACGTCAGCCATGTATGCGTCGTATGCGTCGTAAGCCTTCTTGGTCGCCTTTTTGACATCTGCCGCAGCAATGCCTGCAAAGTGCTTTTGCAGGATCTTTGCAAAGCGCGCGGGGAATTCGCGGCGCTCGTGAGGTCCTACGTAATCGTTGATATATTTCACGCTGCCGAAATTCAGCGTATTTGCCTCGATGACCTCGGGATAGCCCGCGATGACCGCGCAGTTAAAGCAATTCTTTGCCTTGCCCTCGTTGAAGTTGTAGGTCATGCAGGGATAGAAGATAGCGTCCACGCCCATCTCGATCAGCTGCTGGATATGACCGTGCATCATCTTTGCGGGGAAGCAAACGGTATCCGACGGGATAGTGCCCTGCCCCTTGAGGTACAGCTTGCGATTGGAGAAACCGCTCATCTTGACGCTAAAGCCCAGCTCTCTGAACAGGGTGTTCCAGAACGGGTACATTTCGTACATGTTAAGACCCATAGGCAGACCGATCACGCCGCGCGTGCCCTCGCCCTCGGGAAGAGCTGCAAGCTTTGCCAGCTTATATTCATACAAATTGAGCGTATCGTCCTGCGCCTTATTGGTCACGGGCTTTTCGCATCTGTTGCCACCGATGAATCTGCGTCCGCCACCGAAATCGTTGACCGTGAGCTGGCAGCGGTTGTTACAGCCGTTGCAGGTCACGCTCTTGATCGAGTAGGTAAACGCCTGCATGTCCTCGTAGGACAGAATGCCCGAATATCCGGTGCCCTTATGCATCTGCTTTGCGTACAAAGCCGCGCCGAACGCGCCCATCATGCCCGCAATGTCGGGTCTGATGACCTCTACGCCGATCTCCTGCTCAAACGCACGCAGCACGGCGTTATTGAGGAACGTACCGCCCTGCACCACGATCTTTTTGCCAAGTTCATCCGCGCTGTGCACGCGAATGACCTTATAAATCGCATTCTTGACTACGCTGATCGAAAGACCCGCGGAGATATTCTCCACGCTCACGCCTTCCTTTTGCGCCTGCTTGACCGAGGAGTTCATAAACACGGTGCAGCGCGAGCCAAGGTCCACGGGGTTCTGACCGAACAAGCCGAGATTTGCAAATTCGTCAATGGGATATCCCATAGCGTTTGCAAAGGTCTGCAGGAAAGAGCCGCAGCCCGAGGAGCAAGCCTCGTTCAAGAAAATGTTATCGATCGCGCCGCCGCGGATCTTGAAGCACTTCATGTCCTGACCGCCGATGTCAATGATAAACTCAACGTCGGGCATAAAGTATTTTGCAGCGGTAAAGTGCGCCACGGTTTCCACCACGCCCACGTCAATGCCAAGCGCTGCGCGCATCATGTCCTCGCCGTAGCCGGTGACTGCCGAGGATACGATCTTAACCTTAGGATATTTCTCATACATTTCGATCAGGGTGCTGCGCACAACGTCGATCGGCTTACCCTGATTGGACTGGTACTTGGAAAAGATGATAGATCCGTCCGCATCGGTCAGCACCACCTTAAGCGTGGTAGAGCCCGAGTCAATGCCAAGGTACGCATCTCCCTCGTACGCCTCGCCCTCGCGACGGGGTACGCTGTTCGCCGCGTGACGCGCCATGAACGCATCGTATTCCTCTCTGTTTGCAAACAGCGGCTTGAGTGCAGACTCGGTCAGCGAATCAGCCTTCTCGCCGATAATCTCATAAGCCTTTGCAAGATCCACCTTTTCCTCTGCGTAATATGCAGCGCCGAGTGCGACGAATACCAGCGAATCCTCGGGGCAGGTGCCCTTGCAATCCAAGGTCTTGTCAAACGCACGGCGCAGCTCGCTAAGGAAGGTCAAAGGACCGCCCAAGTATACCACGTTGCCCTCGATGGGGTGACCCTGTGCCAGACCCGTGATGGTCTGGTTGACGATGGCATAGAAAATACTTGCCGAAATGTCCTCTTTTCTTGCGCCCTGATTTAAGAGCGGCTGAATGTCGGTCTTGGCAAACACGCCGCAGCGCGAGGCGATCGAATAGATCTTCTCGTAATTCTTTGCAAGCTCGTTCATCTCGCCCGTATCGATCTGCATCAGCGTTGCCATCTGATCGGCAAACGCACCCGTGCCGCCAGCACAGGTACCGTTCATGCGCACCTCGAGGTTGCCCTTGAGGAACAGGATCTTTGCATCCTCGCCGCCCAGCTCAATGACCACGTCGGTATCGGGCAAGCGGTGGCTGATGGCAACCTTGGTGGCATACACCTCCTGTACGAAGGGCACGCCCGCGCGCTCGGCAAGACCCATGCCCGCAGAGCCGGACACGGCGCAGACCACAGGCTCGGTAATATTGAACTTTTCGATCAAACCCTTGATGACCTCACGGGTCTTCTCCTTGATCATGGCATAATGACGCTCATAGCTCTTATGGAGAAGATTGCCGTTATCATCCAGCACGACGCACTTGATGGTGGTCGAGCCAATGTCAATGCCTATTCTCATATGCTTTTTCCTTACTTAATCTTGTTGATGTAGCTCAAATAGCGCAGCGTGATCTTGGACCACTTGAAATCCAGCTTTTTCAGCTCCGCTACCGTAAATTCGTTGCTGATGGGCACGTTTGCAGAGGAGGATGCAATGGCGTGATAGAACGACAGCACCGCTACCTCGCGATCCGAGATCAGCTCCTTGAGCGACTTTTCAAAAATATCGTCCGATACGCGCTTGATGCTGCGGAACAGCTTGCGCGACAGCGTGTCGATGGTGAAAATGTGGGGGTTGTACAGGTTGTAGATATTGTTGACGCGATCGTGCAATGCAAGGCGCACGTAAGCGTCCGCACATTCGTCTACGGGGGTGAAGTCGATGGGGTAATCCGCGATCTCCTTGCTGTACATTCTGACCTTCATCAGACCCTTATAGCGTCCGATAAAGCCGTTATCCGTGGCGTTCTTCTGGAACTTGCCGTCCTTCATTCTCCAGGGCAGGTTACCGATACGGAAAATGTTTGCCGCAAGTCCCTGCTCTCTTGCCAGCAGCACGCGCTCCTCTGCCAGGTATTTGGAGTGGATATACACGTTTTGCGCATGCTCCTGTCCGATATCCAGGCTGAACTCGTCAAAGGTGGCATCGGGGTTGCGCTGTGCTACCGTACCCGAGCCGTGCACGCTTGCCGTGGAGGTATGCTGCAGCACCGCTCCTGCCTCAAAGCAGAAATCAATGATGTTTTGCGTACCCAGCACGTTGGTGCGCTCGAAATCCTCGTAGTTACCTGCGTGGTTGACGTTTGCGGCGGTATGAATGACCATATCCACCTTTTCTGCCAGGTGCTTATATCCCTGCTCGTCAAGTCCGAGCATGGGCGCGGCGATATCACCGATCTTGACCTTATAGGTAAAGTACTCGTGCTCGCCGGGGAAATAATACTTGAGCACTTCCTTGAGCTTTTCCTCGTCACGTACAAGGCAGATGACGTGCATCTTACGGCGCAACAGCTCGCGCAGCACGTGAGAGCCGAGATATCCGGTCGCACCCGTCAGCAGCACGTACTTGACGTCCTGATGGTGCAGCAGGTTGGAATTATGACGGATCATCTCGTTGACGTTGATGTTATTCTCCTGCTCGGATGCCTGGTCCTTGGCGGACAGCAGCACCTGCTCCAGCATCTCTGCGGTAGGATTATCGTAAATCATCTGCGCGGGAATACCGATCAGCGCACCGACCTCCAGCGCGCCAAGGCTGTCACCGCCGTTGTCAAAGAAGTCGTCGCGAATGCCAAGGTTCTTGCAGCCCAGAATCTTTTCAAAGGCGGCTATGATCTTGATCTGCTCGGGCGTGGTGGGATCGATATGCTCCACCGTCTTTTTGCAAACGGTTTCCTTGATCATGACCAAGGCTTCCTTACGCTTGATCTTGAGCGAGGTGGTCTTGGGGAAATCCTTTGCAATGAAATCGTATGCAACGATTCTCTTATAGGGAGCGGCATCGTTGTTGTACGTCTTGATGCCGTGCTTGATCTCCTTGATGACGTGGGTGTTATTGATATCCGTAGGCTGAACGGCAGCGCAAAGCTTGCCCTTGCTCTCGTATACCATCACGTCCTTGACGCCGGGGATCATGGCAAGATACGCCTCGATCTCCTCGGGATAAATGTTCTTGCCGTTATCCAGAATGATCAGGTTCTTGGAGCGGCCCGTGATGTACAGGTAACCGTCCTTGTCAAAATATCCAAGGTCGCCCGTATGCAGCCAGCCGTCCTCGGTGATTGCCTCGCGCGTTGCCTGTTCGTTTTTGTAGTAGCCGAGCATGACGCCCTCGCCCTTGACCAGGATCTCACCGTTCTCGATCTTGACGTCCATATACGCCACGGGGCGACCGACAGAGCCAAAGCGGTTAATGCCGGGATAGTTTGCCGAGATCAGCGGCGCACACTCGGTCATACCGTATCCCTGGAACATGCTCACGCCGAATTCCTCAAAGGTTTCGGCAATCTCGCTTCTCAGCGCAGCACCGCCCACGATCACGCGGGTCAGATTGCCACCGAATTTTTTCAGCAGGCTCTTATACAGCGTGCGGCGCGCATCAATGCCCAGATGCTGCAGCAGCTTATTGAGCTTTCTTGCAATGCCCACCTTGCGCTTGGCAGCGCCTGTGGAAATGCCCTCCTTGACCTTTTTGAAAAAGACCTCGGCAATGGCGGGCACGATCAAAATAACGCCCGGCTTGAAGCGCTGCAGATTTGCCACGATGTTTTCAAGCTTATCGTTGATGCACACGGTCGCACCGCAATACAGCACGCCAAGGTTATCCACCGTCAGCTCAAAGGTATGGTGAATGGGCAGCACGGACATGACTACGGGGAACTTCATGCCCTTGCCGTAATTCATTCTGTAAATATCGCAGATGTTTGCCACAATGCTTCTCTGGCTGAGCATAACGCCCTTGCTGACGCCCGTAGTGCCCGAGGTGAACAGAATTTCAGCCATGGCATCGGGGTCGATCTTGGGCAGCGCCACTTGCTCGGTAGTCAAGATCTCGGCATAGCGTGCGCTTGCAAAATTGATCACGTCGCAAACGCCGTTGTCGGCTTTTTCGATCGCGCCGATCATGGGGGCAAATTCACCCGACACGAACACCACGTCCACGTCGCCCATGACCAAAAGCCCCAGCATCTCGTCTGTGGTCAGCATCTTGTCAATGGGCACGACCACGTTGCCGCTGCAGGCGATGCCAAGGAAGGTCACCACCCACTCGTAGCTGGTAGAGCCGATGATTGCAATATGTCTTCTCTCCCAGCCGCGGCTATGCAGCCAAGAGGCAACTGCGAAAATATCATTTGCAAATTGTTTGTAAGTTTTTCTGACGATCACGTCGTCCTTGATGTATCTGTAAGCATCCCTGTAAGTGTAGGCTGTCGCAATGTCGTTGACGTATTCCTGCAGATCAGTAAGCGTCTTTTTCACAATTTAAACTCCTATCTTGATATCAAAACGTTCGGGCATACAAAACCATCTTACATTATACTATAAAATTCGCAGTTTGCCAAGATGCATTTTTTGAAAATTTCATCAATTTTTTGTGGATATTTTGGTAAAATTGCGTGATTCTCCGCCTATCTCTGTGTCCTGCCCTGCCAGATTAAAAAAAATTAACAAATTTTTTCTATAAAATCCAAGAATTTTATAGCACACAACCAAATTTTTATGGTATAATAGGTTCGACTGTAGCAAATGCGAGAACGCACCCCGCAAAGGGGCGTTCCCCACAAACAAAAAACAAAGGAGAAACACGGATATGCCAATGCAAATGACCTTCCGTTGGTACGGAGAAGGAAACGACCGTATCAGTCTGTCGGATATCAAGCAGATCCCCGGTGTTGACGGCATCGTTTGGGCACTTCATCACAAAATGCCCGGCGAGGTCTGGGAGGAACACGAAATTGCCGAGGTCAAGCGCCAGCTTGACGCTTACGGCTTCAATATGGACGTTGTGGAATCGGTCAACGTCCACGATGACATCAAGATCGGACTACCTACGCGCGACGGCTATATCGAAAACTATAAAACCACCATCAGAAACCTCTCCAAATTCGGAGTCAAGGTCATCTGCTATAACTTCATGCCCATCTTTGACTGGACGCGCTCCAATCTGTTTCACCCCGTAGGCGACGGCTCGACCGCACTGTTCTACGAAAAGAACATGATTCAGGACGATTACAACGCCATGGCAAAGTACATTCTCGACTTCACCGAAAAATACAACATGTCCTTCCCCGGCTGGGAGCCTGAAAGAATGGCAAAGCTTGACGAGCTGTTCAAGGCATACGAGGGCGTGGATCACGAAAAGCTTTGGGGCAACCTCAAGTATTTCCTTGAGGCGATCATGCCCACCTGCCGCGAGTGCAATATCAAAATGGCGATTCACATGGACGACCCGCCGTGGGACATCTTCGGTCTGCCCAGACTGCTTATCAACGAGGCAAACATCGATCGCTTCCTTAAGATGGTTGACGACGAGTACAACTGCCTGACGCTTTGCTCGGGCAGCCTGAATGCAGACCCCAACAACAACGTAGCAGACATCGTCCGCAAGCATTGCGACAGAATTGCGTTTGCGCACATCAGAAACGTGAAGCACTTTGAAAACGGCGACTTCTCCGAGGCAAGCCATCGCGACTGCGACGGAGACACCGGCATTCTTGAAATACTGAAGGCATACCACGATTGCGGCTTTGAAGGATACATCCGCCCCGACCACGGCAGACACCTGTGGAACGAGGGCCCCGGAAGCGTTCGTCCCGGCTACGGTCTTTACGACCGCGCACTTGGCATTATGTATATGCTGGGCGTTTGGGACAGCCTTGAAAAATTCGATAAAAAATAAGGAGATACCATCATGATTCAACTTCCGATCAATATTGACTACAGCGGCAAGGTCGTCGTGATCACGGGCGCAGGCGGACTGATCTGCGGCACTATGGCAAGAGCGTTTGCACAGTCGGGCGCAAAGGTTGCTGCCCTTGACCTCAATGAAGAGGCTGTGAAAAAGCTTGCCGATGAGCTCAAAGCAGAAGGCTTTATCTGCGAGGGCTACAAGGCAAACGTGCTTGACACCCAGGCACTTGAAGAGGTACACAAGGCAGTGGTTGCCGATCTTGGCACTTGCGATATCCTAATCAACGGTGCGGGCGGCAATAACCCCCGTGCAACCACCGATAACGAATATCAGCACGAGGCAAAGGAGGGTGGCAAGTCCTTCTTTGATCTGCAGGCTGACGGCGTTGATTTCGTATTCAAGCTCAACTTCCAGGGCACGCTGCTGCCCACGCAGGTGTTTGCCAAGGATATGGTTGCCAAAAAGGCAGGCTGCATTCTCAACATTTCCTCGATGAATGCATACACGCCCCTGACCAAGATCCCCGCATACTCCGCTGCAAAGGCAGGTATTTCCAACTTTACGCAGTGGCTTGCAACGCACTTTGCAGGCACGGGCATTCGCTGCAACGCCATCGCCCCCGGCTTCCTGGTTTCCGCGCAGAACTACAAGCTGCTCTTTAACGAGGACGGCACGCCCACCGCAAGAAGCGCAAAGATCCTGAACGGTACGCCCATGGGCAGATACGTGGATGCCTCCGAGCTGCTTGGCGGCACGCTCTTCCTTTGCGACCAAACCAGCGCATCCGCCGTGACCGGCGTGGTGCTGCCCATTGACTGCGGCTTTGCTGCTTACTCGGGAGTGTAATTATGTTTTTTGATCAGAATCTTTTGCTTTACAACGAGGCAGGAAAAGCGCTTTACCAAAAGGTCAGGAGCCTGCCCATCATTGATTACCATTGCCACCTTGATCAGACAAAAATTGCGCAGGACTGCAGCTTTGGCGATATCGGCGAGCTGTGGCTGGCGGGCGACCACTACAAGTGGCGCGCCATGCGCATGTGCGGCGTAGATGAGTTTTATATCACGGGCGGCGCAAGCTTCCACGATAAGTTTATCAAGTACGCCGAGATCCTGCCCAACCTGATCGGCAATCCCCTTTACTACTGGACACATCTTGAGCTTAGCCAGATCTTCGGCATCGAT
Organism: Eubacteriales bacterium; assembly: GCA_045660125.1. Classification (GTDB taxonomy): domain Bacteria; phylum Bacillota; class Clostridia; order Oscillospirales; family CAG-272; genus SVQP01. The sequence goes on from JAZRDG010000123.1 coordinate 32,331, forward strand.
GCTCCGCTCAACAAAGACAGCGCAGAAAGCATCTACCAAGCGGCAAACCAAAAGCTCAAGGACATGAGCGTGCAGAGCATGCTCAACAGCTTTTCGGTAGAATTTATCGGCACGACCGACGATCCCGTAGATACCCTTGCCGACCACAAGACCTACGGCAATATCCGCGTCACCCCCACCTTCCGCCCCGACAAGCTGTTCAATTTTGAGCAAAGCTACATTGACAAGCTGGGTCAGGTGGCAGAGATCGACATTCAAACGCTGGATCAGCTTTTGGCAGCACTGGCAAAAAGACTTGATTTCTTTGTTTCCAAAGGATGCCGCATGGCGGATCACGGCATGGACAGATTCCCCGAATCCTATGCGACCTACGAGCAGGCATGCGAGCTTTTCAAGCAGCGCGCAGACCTTGGTGCGCAGCAAAAGGAAGCACTCAAGGGCTTTATTCTCGTATGGCTCTCCAAGGAATACGCCAAGAGAAGCATCACGGTGCAGCTGCACTTTGCGGTTACCAGAAACGTCAATCCCCCCATGTTCGCGCTTTGCGGTGCGGACAGCGGCTTTGACGTGATCAGCGAAACGCCTTCGGTGCAGAACATCGTCGGATTCCTCAGTCAGATCAGTGACGACGAGCGTCCCGACACCATTCTCTACACGCTCAACGATGCAAATCTTGCCTCGGTTGCTTGCGTCAGCGGTGCATTCCGCAAGGTCAGAATGGGCGCGGCTTGGTGGTTCAACGACACGGTCGAGGGCATCCGCCGCAATCTCAAGATCATTTCCGAATACGCCAGCCTTGGTAACAATCTGGGCATGCTGACCGACTCGCGCAGCTTCTCCAGCTATTGCCGCTTTGATTTCTTCCGCCGTATCCTGTGCGACTATGTTGGCAACCTCGTTGAAAAGGGAGAATACGATCAGGCAAGCGCCGTGCAGCTTGTAGAAAACATATGCTATTATAACGCAAAAAGGATGGTAGAATAATGCAGAAATACATACCCGTTGTGGTGATCAAAGAAATGTCGGAAACCGACAAAATACTGCAAGCGCTTAAAAACAGCGGCATTATGTGCGCGGAGATCACCTTCCGCACCGCTTGCGCTGCAGAGGCAATTGCCTATGCTGTGAAAAATTACCCCGATATGGAGATCGGCGCAGGCACGGTCATCAATGCACAGCAGTGCGAGCAGGCGCTGCAGGCAGGCGCAACCTTTATCGTGTCCCCCGGTTTCTCCCCCGCAGTGGCAACCATTTGCGTGGAAAGAAACGTCCCCTACTACCCCGGCTGCGTGACCCCCACCGAGATCAT
>JAZRDG010000124.1:0-30249 GCA_045660125.1 Eubacteriales bacterium
TGCGATGGAATTTTTTGGCGGAGAGACAGGGATTTGAACCCTGGTACCCGGTTGAGGGTAACACGATTTCCAGTCGTGCGCCTTCGACCACTCGGCCATCTCTCCATATTATCTTGACGACCTGTATATCATATCACAAAAAATGCGGCTTGTCAAGTATCATTTTCAAAAAAAATCAACTTTTTTTGCATTTTTTGTTTTATTTTTGAAATGCAGGGCTTGAGAGGTCCGAGGGCGGGGGATTCCCGCCGCTCGGTGTATGTCAATACGTGCTTTTTATGCGTTTTCTGCGATAAAGAGCTGTGCGTCCTCTGCCTTGAGTCTCTTGATACCCTCGGTGGTGTAGGGGGACTGCTCGCCGCCGTTGGTATAAACGAAATAGTGACCTGCGGGGGTCTGGTACAGGGTTTCCTCGTAACCAGCGGGATCGCCGAAGCTGCCAACCGTCTTCTTGACGATCAGGGTAGCGGTTTCGGTGTCGTAGGTTACTCTGCCGATCTTCTTGAGCATTGCGTGTTCTCCTTCCTCTAAATGTTCCTGCAATATCATACCACAACATGCCAAAAAAATCAAGAGGGAAATCGTGGAAATTTCACAATTTCTTGTGAAATTTTTACGAAACGGAACAGAATTGCTTGTGGAAATCGTCAAATGTCCGCGTCCTTGATATATTGGCTGCCCTTTTCGGCAATAAACACCTTTCTGGCTGCCAGATTATCGCCCAGCAGCGTGTCAAACATGATGTTGGTTGCCTCTGCGTCGGTGGGGGTGACCGCAACCAGGCGGCGCGTTGCGGGGTTCATGGTGGTGTGCCACATCATGTCGGGATCGTTCTCACCAAGACCCTTGGATCTTTGCAGCGTATATTTCTTGCTGCCGATCTTTTTGAGGATCTCTGCCTTTTCAAATTCGTCGTAGGCAAAATAGGTCTTGTCCTTGGTCTGAATTTCAAACAGGGGAGATTCCGCAATGAATACCTTGCCTTCCTGCAAGAGGGTGGGCAGGAGGCGATAGAACAGCGTCAGCAAAAGCGTACGGATCTGGAAACCGTCCTCGTCCGCATCGGTACAGATGATGATCTTGGACCACTTGAGTGCGTCAAGGTCAAACGCGGTCAGGTCTCCCTTGACCTTTTTACCTTGGATCTCTACGCCGCAGCCGATGACCTTTAAGAGGTCGGTGATGATCTCGCTCTTGAAAATGCGCTCGTAGTCTGCCTTCAGGCAGTTGAGCGTCTTACCGCGCACGGGAATGATCGCCTGATATTCCGCGCATCTTGCCAGCTTACACGAAGTCAATGCCGAGTCACCCTCTACGATGTAGAGCCCACGGATCGAGACGTCCTTGGTGCGGCAGTTGACAAACTTTTCCACGCGGTTGGCAATGTCGATGGTGCCGGTCAGCTTTTTCTTGATGTTGAGTCTGGTTGCGTCCGCAGATTCGCGGCTGCGCTTATTGACCAGTACCTGCGCTGCAAAGCGCTCTGCTTCAAGCGGATTCTCGGTGAAGTAGATGTCGAGGTTCTGACGCAAAAAGTCGTTCATAGCCGAGTAGATAAACTCGTTTGTAATCGACTTCTTGGTCTGGTTTTCGTAGGACGTGCTGGTGGAGAAAGAGTTGATGACAAGCACCAAGCAGTCCGCAATGTCCGAGAACTGGATCTTTGCCTCGTTTTTGTTGTACTTATTGTTGTTCTTAAGATACTTATCCAGCGCGAACACGAACGCAGACTTGACCGCCTTATCGGGCGAGCCGCCGTGCTCAAGGTAGCTGGAGTTGTGGTAGTATTCAAGCGCGTTGACCGTGTTGCACACGCAGAACGAGAAGTCTGCCTTGACCTTATAGGTGGGCTTGTCCGCTCTGTCCTTACCCTGCGTTTCCATGTGCCAGAGCACGGGCTGGGTCACAGCCTGCTCGCCAACCATTTCGGAAACGTAGCCCGAAATGCCGTTTTCGTACACGAAACGCTGCTCGGAGAAGGTCTTGTCCTCCTGCTCGATCAGCAGCACGAAGCAGATGCCGGGGTTGACGACTGCCTGACGGTGCAGGGTATCCACGTAGAAATTGTGGGGGATGTTGATATCGGTAAATACCTCAAGGTCGGGCTTCCAATGAATGACCGTACCCGTGCGCTTTTCCTTTTTCTCCAGCTCGCGCTCTGCAAGCTCGGTGACAGGCTCGCCCTTTTCAAAGCTGATCTTGCGCTCGAACTTACCGTCATAGGAGGTGACCGTCATAAACTCGGAGCTGTACTGCGTTGCGCACGCGCCAAGACCGTTCAGACCCAGAGAATATTCGTAAGCGGAGTCACCGCTATTGTTATCGTATTTACCGCCTGCGTACATTTCGCAGTAGATCAGGTACCAGTTATATTGCTGCTCCTTCTCGTTCCAGCCCAGCGGCACGCCGCGTCCGCGGTCGTCCACCTCAATGCTTTTATCGCGGAACACGCGCACGGTAATCTCGGAGCCGTGCCCCTCGCGCGCTTCGTCCACAGAGTTGGAGAGAATTTCAAAAAAGGAGTGCTCGCAGCCGTCAAGACCGTCAGAGCCGAAAATTACGCCAGGGCGTTTACGCACGCGGTCCGCGCCTTTTAAGGCTGTGATGCTTTGGTCGTTGTATTGCTGCTTTGCAGTGCTTGTTTTGCTCGTTGCCATGTATTCCTCCGTCGAAAATATATATCCAAAATATATTATAACATTTTTTTCTCGTTTTGCAAAGGGGTTTTTGGGAAAATATTTGTCCGTGGCGTAAATAATCGTAAAATTCTATTGCAAAAAGGCAGGGAAAGCGGTATAATATATAATGAATAATTATCGATTGCGAGGTGTGCGCGTGAAAACCGATTCTCCTGTTTTGTCTGCCGTGCGCGGTGGCGTTTGTTGCCTTTTGGGCTTTGGTGTTTCCAATATGCAGCTGGCAGATATTCTGCTTGACAAGGGTGCTGCGCGCGTGCGCGTTTACGATAAAAAATCCCCCGAGCAGCTGGGTGAGCGCGCCCTGTCGCTTGCGGCGCGCGGCGTGGAATTTTACAGCGGAGACGATTACCTGTCCTCGCTGGAGGGCGACGTGATCTTCCGCTCGCCGGGATTTCGACCCGACAAGCCCGAGATTCTGGCAGCCGTTGCAAAGGGTGCCTTACTGACAAGCGAGATGGAGCTGTTTTTGGCAACGACCGAGGCGCGTGTGGTGGGCATCACGGGCAGCGACGGCAAGACCACGACTACCACGCTGACCAAGCTTTTGTTGGAAGAAGCAGTGCGCGAGCGCGGATACGGCAAGGTTTACGTGGGCGGCAACATCGGCGCTTCGCTTTTGCCTTACGTGCAGGACATGACGGCGGACGATTTTGCGGTAGTTGAGCTTTCCAGCTTTCAGCTTATGACCGTGGCGCAGCCGCTGCCTGCAAGTGCCGTGACCAACCTTTCGCCCAACCACCTTGACTGGCATACGGGTATGGACGAGTACGTATCCGCCAAGTGCAATATTTTCAAGGGCGAGGGTGCTGCGCGTCTGGTGACCAACCGCGACTGTGCGCTGACCTACGATATGGTGCAGGGCTTGGAAGTACCGCTGACGCTGTTTTCCTCCAAGCTGCATGATTACAGCAGTATTATGGGGACGCGACAGGGCAGAGCCGTGTTTGTGCGCGACGGTATGATCGTTTGTGCGGACGGCGAGTGCGAGCAGCCCATGCTTGACACCAAGGAGATTTTGCTGCCCGGCGTGCATAACGTAGAGAATTATATGACCGCCATCGGTCTGACACAAGACTATATCACGCCCGAGATCGCGCAGCGCGTGGCTTGCAGCTTTGGCGGTGTGGAGCACCGCATGCAGCTGGTGCGCGAGAAGGACGGCGTGCGCTACTATAACAGCTCGATCGACTCCACCCCCACCCGTACGGCAGCCGCGCTTTCGGGCATTCCCGCGCGCTCGGCATGGGTGATCTGCGGCGGATACGACAAGCATATCCCGTTTGAGCCGCTTGCCAAGGTGCTGCGCGAGCGTGCACGCGGCGTGGTGCTGACGGGCGCGACCGCAGATGCCATACAGGCGGCTTTGGATGCTTGCACCGAGGGCGACCTTGATCTGCCCGTCTACCGGGAGAACAGCTTTGCCGACGCGGTACGCTGCGCGGCATCTCATGCAGGAAAAGGCGAGATGGTGCTGCTTTCTCCCGCTTGCGCAAGCTTTGACGCATTTGATAACTTTGCCCACAGAGGGCGCACCTTTATTGAAATCGTAAATCAATTATAAGCATAGAAACAGAGGATTTATTATGGATCTGAAAGCATTGATCACGTCGCTTTGCGGACTTTACTCGGTATCGGGCGCAGAGTCGGCAAGCACACAGGGTGTCGGGAAGATACTTGGCGACCTGTTTGACGAGCATATTGCATACGGCGTGGGCAACCACGTATTTATCAAGCGTTGCGGACGCAAGAATGCGCCCAAGATCGTCATAGACGCGCACTTTGATGAGATCGGCATGTTGGTAACCGACATTACCGAGGAGGGCTTTGTGCGCATGACCAACGTGGGCGGTGTGGATACGCGCATCCTGCCCGGCGCAAAGCTGCTTATTTACGGCAAAAAGGTTGTGGAGGGCATTGTTTGTGCCATGCCCACGCGCTTGCTTGGCGGTGACGCTGAGGCGCTGCCCGAGATCGGACAGCTGTACCTTGATACCGGCTATGGCGCACATGAACTGAAAAAGATGATCTCGATCGGCAGCCCGATCGGCTTTATGCCCACCTATACCACCCTGCTTGGCGATCGCATCGCGGGCAAGGCGTTTGACGATAAGGCTTGCGGCGCGTGCGCGGTGCAGGGCATTGCCGCGGTTGCAGCCGAGGATCTGGCAGGTGACGTGTATTTCCTGTTCTCGGCAGGTGAGGAGACCACCATGATGGGCGCGATCACGGGCGGCGCAGCGATCTGCCCCGATTACGCCATGGTCATTGACGTCACGCACGCCGCAACACCCCAAACAGGGGATCTGCCGCTTGCTGCATTTGGCAGCGGCGCGGTGCTGGACTACGCTCCCGTGACCAATCGCATGCTGACCAACATGACCAAGCAGCTCATGACCGAAAAGGGCATTCCCTTTACCTGCGGTGCTACGGGCGGCAGCACGGGCACCAATGCCAACCGCCTTTGGATGACGGGCGACGGCGTGCCTACCGTGCTGATCAGCCTGCCTATCAAGAACATGCACTCGTCCACCGAGGTGCTGGACTTGCGTGATGCGCAAGCGGTTGCGGACGTGGTCAGCGCATTCGTGACCGATAAAGGGATCGGGGAGGAATTTGCAAGATGAGCGGAATGACTATGAAATATTACGGACTTGAGCTGATTGAGCAGCTTTGCGCCGAGTTTGGACCCTCGGGCTGCTGCGATAACGTCAGAGAAGCCATTGTGGCGCAGATCGCGGACGTGATCGACGCATATTACGTGGACCGTACGGGCACGCTGATTGCCAAGGTTTGCGGCGGCGGTGCAGGATACAATGCGGACAAGCCCTATCGCGTGCTGCTTTGCACGGGTATGGACGAGGTTGGCATGATCGTAAACCGCGTGCATGACAAGGGACACTTGCACTTTGGGCTGGTGGGTGACGTTGACCCGCGCGTCTTGGGTGGCAAGACGGTGCTGATCGGTGACGGTGAGCGCATGATCAAGGGCATCGTGGCGTCCAAGGCGATCCATTTGCAGAGCGCAGAGGAAAGACGCAAGCTGACCCCCGTGCGCAAGATGTACTTTGATATCGGTGCGGAGAGTGCCGAGGAGGCAAAGAAGTATGCCGACGTGGGCAGCATGGCAACCTTTGAAGCGCCCGTTCAGCGCTTTGGCGAGGAAAAGGCGTTCATGGGCGGCAAGGCGCTGGAGTCAAGACTTGGCTGCGCTGCGCTGATCGAGCTTTTGCGCATGCTCAAATCCAGCATGGTCAGATTGCCTTACGATCTGTACGTGGCGTTCTCGGATTGCACGCAGATCGCGTTCTGTCCCGCGCGCGTGGCAGCATCTGCCATCAAGCCTGATCTTGCCGTGATCATTGAGGCAAGAGAGGCGCTGGATTACCCCGGCATTGCCGAGAGCACAAGACTTTGCGCACTCGGACAGGGCGCGGCGATCGCGTTTGTGGATAGCTCGGCGATCTACGATAAGGAGCGCACGGACGCGCTGCGCGCGTGTGCCGCCAAGAACGGCATTGCCGTGCAAAGCGTTTGCGGCAACCCCAAGGCGCAGCTGGGCGGCTCTGTGCAGCAGGGCGCGCTGGGAGTCAAGACCGTTTCGGTGGGCTATCCCGTAAGAAACCTGCACGCTCCCGTGCAGGTGGCAAAAATTTCGGATTACTATGCCGTAAGAGAATTGCTGTTCTCTTACGTCAAAGAGATAAAGGAGTAAGGTATGCTGACAACACTCAAGCATTTGGTAGCTGTAAGCGGTATTTCGGGCAGAGAGAGTGCCGTTACCGCGAAAATAGCAGAATATATGAACCCGCTTTGCGATCAGGTGTATACCGACGCGATGGGATCGCTGATCGCCTATAAAAAGGGCACGGGTACGGAGAGAAGAAAGATCATGCTGGTCGCACATGCAGACGAGATCGGCTTTGTGGTCACGCAGATCGAAAAGAACGGCATGCTGCGCCTCTCCCCCATCGGCGGCATCAATTTCGCGGCAAGTGCCTTTTCCGAGGTAGTATTTGAAAACGGACAGCGCGGCGTGCTTGTGCCCGAGGCAGGCACCAAGCCCGGCGATTGGACGTTTGATAAGATGCTGGTCGATATCGGCGCAAAGGACGCACGCGACGCGGAAAAGCGCGTAGCGGTTGGCGATTTCTTCTCGGTCGCGCCCAATATCATCAAGCTTTCCGCACGCAGAATTGCGGGCAGACCCGTGGATGACCGCATCGGCTGCGCGATCATGATCGAGATCGCACAGAGATTGCAGGAAACTCCTTGCGCGGACGACGTGTATTTCGTGTTCGCGGTGCAGGAGGAGGTTGGCGTGCGCGGTGCGGGTGCTGCTGCAGAGCAGATCCACCCCGACTACTGCATCAACTATGACGTAACCGGTACGGGCGACGTGCCGGGTGCTAAGCCCATGGCTTGCGAGCTGGGCGGCGGTGCTGCCATCAAGGTCAAGGACGCGTCCGTGCTTTGCCACAAGGGCGTGATCGACCGCCTTGTCAAGCTTGCCAAGGAAAAGGGGTATAAGTACCAGTACGAGATCCTGACCGCGGGCGGCACGGATACCTCTGCCGTACAAAAGAGCGGCACGGGCGTCAAGGTTGGCGCGCTGTCTATTCCCACGCGCTATATCCACTCGGGCGTTGAGACCTTTGACCTGGGCGATTGCCGCCTTTGCGTTGAGCTGACGCTTGCATATCTTCACAGCGACAAAAAAGAGTAATTTGCGCGACATTACGTTTACGGAGTTTTAATATGGAATTTTCTCAGGAAATATGGACACTTGCGGACAAAGCCGAGGCAGCACTCGTTCCTCATTTTGCCCGCATCGATAAAATTGCTTTTCACAATACGCAAAAGATCATGGACGCCTTCCGCGAGCACCGCGTGGGCATGACCATGTTTGACTCTACCAGCGGCTACGGCTACGACGACCGCGGCAGAGATACCTTGGACGCTATCTGGGCGGACGTGATGGATGCCGAGGCGGCATTCGTGCGCCACCAGATCGTCAACGGCACGCAAGCCCTGACCATCGGTCTGTTCGGGCTTTTGCGTCCGGGCGACGTCATGCTCAGCGTGGCGGGCAAGCCTTACGATACCTTGGAGGAGGTCATCGGCATCACGGGCAAGCCGGGTGACGGCTCGCTTGCAGATTTCGGTGTCAAGTACGATCAGGTCGAGCTGAGTGCCGACGGCGAATTTGACTATGAGGGCATTGCGCAAAAGCTTGCGCAGTACGCAGGCACGGTTAAGGTGGTGTTCGTGCAGCGCTCCAAGGGCTATCTGAACAGAAAAACGCTTTCCTGCGCGCAGATCGGTGAGCTGGTCAAGTTCGTCAAGGAAAGATGCAACGCTTACGTGGTGGTGGATAACTGCTACGGCGAATTTACAGAAGAAAAAGAGCCCACCGCTTACGGCGCGGATATGATCATCGGTTCGCTGATCAAAAATCCGGGTGGCGGTATGGCTGAAACGGGCGGATATATCGCAGGCACGGCACGCGCCGTGGAGCTTGCAAGCTACCGCCTGACCTCGCCCGGTGTGGGCTGCGAGGTGGGTGCGACCATGGGGCAGAACAAGAGTCTTTACAAGGGTCTGTTCTATGCGCCTCACACGGTTGCGCAGGCACTCAAGACCGCGCATCTGGCGGCTTACATGTTTGAAGGACTCGGCTTTGCGGTCGAGCCGCGCTGGGATGAGCAGAGATACGATATCATTCAAACCGTGATCACAGGCTCGCCCGAGGGACTTTGCGCGCTTTGCCGCGGCATTCAGGCAGGCTCGCCCGTGGATGCGTACGTCACCCCCGAGCCTTGGGCAATGCCGGGCTATAACGATCCCGTTATCATGGCTGCGGGCGCGTTTGTGCAGGGCTCGTCGATCGAGCTGTCTGCCGACGGACCGCTGCGTCCCCCCTATACCGCGTACTTCCAGGGCGGCTTGACATATGAGAGCGGCAAGATCGGCATCCTGTCCGCTGCGCAGAGCATGTTAAAGGAGGCAAGAGCATGAGAGCTATGAGATTGATTGCCGTTTCCTTGCTGCTTGCGCTGCTTTGCGGCACGCTGTTTGCTTGCTCCGACCAAAAAACTCCCACAGGCATGCAGGACGTGACCGTGGGCGGTCAGGATTTTATGCTGTTCGTGCCTATGACCTGGACCTCCAACGCACGCAGCGGCGTTTCGGGCGCGTACTACACCACCTCGGATCACTCCGAGAAGGGTGAGGACCTTGCCAAGCATGCAAAATACTGGACCATCACCGCGCAAAAGGTGGCGGACGATGCGGCGGATATTGACGCGTACTGGGCAAAGCTTTGCGCGTATTATGCCGAGACCTACGAGGAGTTTGCGGTAGTTCCTTATAAGGCAGCAACCGATGACAAGCCCGAGCAGCTGTTCCGTCAGACCTCGCTGAAGATCGACGACGTTGCAGGCACCTTGTGCGCAGCGCAGGTGTATGAGTTTACCGCCAAGGTCAAGGAGTTTGCCCCCACGCAGGATATGACCGAGCAGGGCAGCATGAGCTTTACGCGTAAGTACTGTCAGGTCATCTCTCGCGCCAAGGACGGCAGCGGCTTTTACGTCATTACTTACAGCGCGCGTCAAGAGGACTACGCTACCTTTATTGATAACTTTATTCACGAGCTGCCCGAGGGCACTGTGATTGGCGAATTTTTGATCCTGACCGACAAGAGCGCCGTCACCGCTCCCGCGCTGTTCAAGGATCCCGATACTGCGGACAATATGATCCCCGCATCCACCAACGAAATGCCTTACCGCTTCTTTGTACCGAGCAACTGGCGCGTAGGAGATACCACCGAGTATCCCAGTGCATTTGCACCGAGCGGTAGCGCAAACGTTACGGTCACCGTGTATACGCCCTCCAACGTGGCGCTGAGCGTTGACCAGTATTGGCAGGGCTACTGCCTGCCCGAATATGAGGCGGTGTTTGACTCTCTGAATGTTTCCGAGCAGGTGGACGAGGGCACGATCGGTGTAGAGAAGGACACCAAGAACGCCAAGACCTATACCTTTGAGGGCACGATTGGCGGCAAGGCTTACCAATACAAGCAGACCGTGATCGTACATTCCAGCCTGATCTATTGCATCACCTATACCGCGCTTGCCTCTGACGGCAGCTTTGCGCAGTACGAGGCAGATTATCAGGCAATGCTTGACAGCTTCAATTTCCGTTGATATGAGCAGAATTTATTTGGATAACAGCGCCACCACCGCCCTGTGTGACGCTGCAAAGCAGGCAATGACCGCAGCCATGGAATGCTACGGTAACCCCTCCTCGCTGCATGCGGCAGGCTTGGAGGCGGAGCATATGATGCGTCGCGCGCGTGAGCAGGTCACAGCTGCACTTGGCGTGCGAAACGGGGCAGGGCAGGTGTATTTCACCGCGTCGGGTACTGAGGCTAACAACCTTGCCATTCTTGGCAGCGTGTATGCCAAGGAGCGCCGCACGGGCAACCGCATCGTCACCACCGAGGGCGAGCATTCCTCGGTTGAAGCAACGCTCTCGGAGCTTGAGAAAAAGGGCTTTGAGATCGTGCGCATTCCCACTAAGAACGGCGTTCTGGATATGGAGTATGCCGCTAAGATGATCGACAAGAGCACCCTGCTTGTCACCGCCATGATGGTCAACAACGAAACGGGCGCGCTTTACGATCTGAAATCGCTCTTTGCCCTGACAAAGAGAAACGCCCCGAACGCCGTGACGCATTGCGACGCGGTGCAGGGCTTTATGAAGGCAATCTTTTCCCCCGCAGCGATCGGTGCGGATCTGCTGACCGTCAGCGCGCACAAGATCCACGGTCCCAAGGGCGTGGGGGCTTTGTACGTCAGCGCAGAGATCATCAAGGCGAAAAAGCTGATCCCCATCATTTTCGGTGGCGGTCAGGAGCAGGGACTTCGCTCGGGGACTGAGAACGTGATCGGCATTGCAGGCTTTGGCGCTGCAGCCGCACAGGCGCAGAGCACGCTGCGCGAGGATCTTCGCCGCATGACGCAGCTGCGCAATTATCTGGAACAAAAGCTTGCAGAGATTCCCGAAATCAGGATGAATCTGCCTGCGGGCAACCGTGCACCGCATATTGTCAATCTCACGCTCCCCTCTATTAAGAGTGAGACCATGCTCAACCACCTCTCCGCCAAGGATATTTGCGTATCCAGCGGCTCGGCTTGCGCCTCGCACGGCAAAGCTACCTCGCGTGCGCTTGCCGCGTTTGGTCTGACTGCAGGGGAAGCCGATTGCAGCCTGCGCATCAGCCTTTGTCCGCACAATACCGAGGCGGATATCGACGCCTTGTGTGAGCAGCTTGGCGGAGCGGTCCGCGTTCTTGTCAGAATCCACAGAAACTAAAAAAGTCATATAAATCATATAAAAAGGAGAAAACGTAATGAAATTTACACTCAGAACCCTGCTTTTGCTGCTTTGCGGCATCATGCTGGCAAGTGCGGTTGCTTGCGAGGGTGGCACAGAGGAAGTGACCACCGGTGCAGACACCACCGAGCCTGCAGAGGACACTGTTGACACCTCCGAACAAACGACTATGGAAGAGACGACCGAAGAGGTTACCACCGAGCCCGATATCATGATAGGCGAGACCTTGGATGCAGCGTACGCTGCGGACTTTACGGTTGCCAAGGTATTCACCTCGGATATGGTGGTACAGCGCGGTGAAAAGCTGCGCGTTTGGGGCTGGGCTCCCGAGTCCGAGAACGGCAAAAAGGTTTCGGGCGAGTTTATGGGCATGTTTGCCGAGGCGCTGATCGAGAACGGCGCATGGACGCTGCAGTTTGGCGCGAAGCTGGCTGCAAATGCCGAGCTTGGCAACACCATGAGAATCTACACCGACGTCAAGGAAGTCAAGTTTGAGGACGTGCTGGTAGGTGACGTTTACATGGTCATCGGTCAGTCCAACGTGGCTTACACCTTTGGCAATTACCTGAGTGCCGCAAACACCGACAAGGAGAATTACGGCGCTAACATGATCGACGAGAATCTGCCCATCCGTCTGCATTACAATACGCTTAACGAGGGTGAGGCACAGGGATATCCCAAGAGAGGTACTACCGAGGTTTGCCCCGACGTAGTGCACAACCGCACTTGGGAAAAGCCGAATTCTTCCAGCGTCTACCGCTTTACCGCAATCGGCTACTGCTTTGCATGGAACTTCGTGCAAATGACCGAGGGCAAGGTGCCTGTCGGTGTGATCGAGATCGACGGTAACGGTCAGCCCTTGGGTGCATTTTTGCCCAACGAGGTTGCTGATGAGCTGAAGAGCGACAGATGGAATGAGAAGCAGGGCATTTACGTGCCCGAGGGCGTTAACGCAACCTGGGCAAGATACATGTATAACCACTATATGTATCCGTTTGAAAAGTACGCAATGGCAGGTCTTGTCTGGTATCAGGGCGAGAGTGACTTCCAGAAAGCGCATGCATCCGAGTTTGTAGAGCGCTTTACTGCCTTTATGAACTATATGCGCTCCACGCATAACGTCACCAATCCCGACTTTGCTGTGTACGTTGTGGAATTCCCCACCATTTATGAAAAGAACCCCGATCACCAGGGCGATTGGCACTATATGGATCTTGGCTTGATCCGTACGGTAGTCGGCTCTATTCCGCAGACGCTGCCCAACAGCTACGTAGCCGTTTCCAGCGACCTGTGGGCGGATGACACCTACTTCAACAGCCTGCACCCCGATTGTAAGTTCGGTCAGGGTCAAAGACTTGCCAAGCTTGCCGCAGCCGTCAGAGGTGACGCGGGCACCTTGGAAAGCGCAACCGGTCCTATTCTTGAAAAGGCGGAGTTCTCGTCTGATTACAAGACCGTGGTGCTGACCTTTACCAACGTAGGCGAGGGATTGACCACGTCGGACGGCGGCAAGGAGGTCAAGGGCTTTACCTACATGAGAAACGCATACACGATCAATAATAAGAAGGGATCGACCATCACAGCAGAGATCACCGCGCCCAACCAGATCACGGTGACCTGCTCTGCAAGCATGAAGAACGGTGTGGTCTATAACGGCATTGCCAACAACTTCTACGGCAACCAGATCAACCTGTGCAACAGCTTCGGCAACCCCGCAAGCGCGTTCTTTATCGCTGCTGAATAAAACGGTATTTCCGTAGGGGCGGATTCCATATCCGCCCGCAATAAAAAAACACTTGTTCGTACGCACGGGCGTTTTTTTGACTTACAAGAGATCAATACTTGATCAGCTTGATGCCGCCAACGAGGGGCAGATCGAAGAACTTGTTGGTCAGGTTACCGTAGATAACGATAACAGCCAGGAACAGGTAAACGAGCTGACCGATCATGGGGATGATGTTGACAAGCTTCAGAATAAACATCCACAGACCCTGGTTTGCCAGGAAGCTGAGCAGAGAGGATTCCTTATCCTTGCCGCGCAGAACCAGAGCAATGATCATGCTGATCAGGGGGAACAGGTAGTTGAGAATGGTCAGAACGATAGTCCAAACGCCACGAGCTTCCTTATCCTTTTCAGTGAATTCATTGGTAGCGGTCTTGGGGAGCTTCAGAATGAAATTATCAAAGCCGTTGAGTTGCATAATGTACCTCCTAATATTTTCTATGACGCAGTATCATAAATTAAATTATAAACGACTATTTCCGATTTGTCAATATAAAATGTGATTTTTGTCACATTTTGTCTGTTTTTATTGCATAGAGATTGATATCCCATGCAGGGAAATAGCGGAATCTGCGCAAATACAGCTTGTAATCGGGGCAAAGACTGCGCACCAGGGCAGGCAGCGCGTAAAGATCCTCGCTGCGGTGGTAGCAGGAAACGAGCAGCGCGGGGGCGTGTGCCGCAATGGTCTGCCTGCAGCCCTGCAAGGCTTCTGCCTCCGAGCCCTCCACGTCGAACTTGATATAGTCGCAGCCGGCGCCGTCCAGCACGCTGTCAACCGATCTTGCCTGTACCTCTGTGATCTTGCCCGCGCGTCCTTGCAGCACGGTCGAGGTGTTTTGCGCAGCTCCTGCGTTTCGGTTGCCCGAGGCGTCAAAGTGCAGCACGGTATCCTCGCTCCACGCGGCGCATTGCAGGGGGATGAGGTGGAATTTGTCCTCTTGTTCAGCATATGCGCAAAGCTTGCGATAGTTGCGTGCATCAGGCTCCAGCGCGTAAAGCTTTTGCAGATTGGGGGCGTAGGGCGCAAGCGCGCGTGCCGAGTCGCCGTTGTATGCGCCAAGGTCCACCGCTACGCGAAAATCGGAGCAGGGCAGAATTTGCCCGAACGATTCGTCGGGGGCGTTTTCGATCGCGGTCAGGTATTTCAAATCGCCCGTGAGCTTGTAGCGAATGATGTGGTCAAACACGCGCACCGATTCCTTATCCGCAAGCAGCGCGCGTGCTGCGTCAAATGCGGATTTGTGCGTTGCGTAAAAGTCTGCGTCAAACAAGTTGTCGCCAAACACGGGCACGTCGGGCGCGTAAAGCTCGCATTCCTCTGCCACGTGCAGAACGGTCTGCATTACGTCGGGCAGAGAGGAGGCGAACGAGAGCAGCACGATCATGTTGTCCGCGCCGTATTTCTGCTTGGCTTCGCTGTAGGAAAGCACGCGCTTGCCGTGAAACGAGTGCCCGCGCACAAAGCCGTCGCTGGCAAAAAAGTCCTCGATTTGAATGCCCTTGGCATCTGCTACGGCGATGATCTTGTCAGCGCCGTTGCCCATGCCGTACATGACGATATGCTTGTTTGTATGTTTGAGATATTCCCACAGGTCGGGGAATGCGGAATATGGCATAAGTTACCTCACTTTTATTGACAAATACATGCAATTATGCTACAATTATAGCACAATCTAATGCATTTGTAAAGGAGTCAACCAATATGTCTTGCTTGTTTTGCAGAATTATCGCAGGGGAGATCCCCTCTAAAAAGGTTTACGAGGACGAGTACGTTTACGCGTTCTACGATATTGCGCCCATGGCACCCGTGCACGTGCTGCTGATCCCCAAGCAGCATATGGACAGCGCAGATGCAGTAACTGCAGAGAACAGCGTGTACGTAGCAAAGATCTTTGAGGCGATCCCTGCCGTAGCAAAGGAGCTGGGGCTTGAGAACGGCTATCGCGTAATCACCAATTGCGGTGAGGACGGCTGCCAGAGTGTAAAGCATCTGCACTTCCACCTGCTGGGCGGTAAGAAGCTGCCCGAGACCTTGGGATAATGACCGTGAAGGACACAAGACTTGCCGAGATTCTGGGCGGCAAAGAGGATAACTATCTGCTTCCGTTTTATTGGCAGCACGGTACGCACCGCGACCGCATCCCCGCGCAGATCCAGCGCATTTATGAGAGCGGCTGCCGCGCGCTTTGCGCGGAGTCCCGTCCGCATCCCGATTTTTGCGGTCCCGGATGGTGGGCGGATATGGATATCATTCTCGCCGAGTGCGAAAAGCGCGGCATGAAGGTATGGATCCTGGACGATAAGAGATATCCCACGGGCTATGCCAACGGTCTGATCGAGAAAAAATATCCGGAGCTGCGCCAGCGCGAGATCATTGAGGAGCATATTGACGTGCTGGGCCCTGCACCCGATACGGCTTTTTTGGTCAGCAAGACCTGGGAGGACGACGAGATTTTGGGCGCGTACGCCTTCAAGCGCACAGACGAGGGTGAGGAGACTACGGGCGGCTATATCGATCTGACGCCCACGCTGAGCAACGGTTACGTGTATTTTGACGTGCCCGAGGGCTGCTGGCGCGTGTATATCTATACCAACACGCGCAGAGGTAACAGAGACAACTACATCGACATGACGAGTGCAGAGTCCTGCCGCGTCATGCTGGAGGCGGTATACGAGCCGCACTACGAGCACTACGCCAAGTACTTCGGCACAACGTTTATGGGCTTTTTCTCGGATGAGCCTATGTTTGCAAACGCTATGGCGACCCGCCATCCCGTTGACCCCAGCGGACACGAGCGTCCTTTGGGCACGGTGGGTATGGCGCTGCCGTACAATCCGCGCGTTATCGAGCTGATGAGCAAGGAAATGGGCGAGTACGCGCTGCCTTATATGGGCGAGCTGTGGTTTGCAAGCGAGCACGCACCCGTGACGCGTCTTGCGTATATGAACGCCATCACCTCGCTGTACCGCGATAATTTCAGCGGTATGCTTGGCAACTGGTGCCGCGAGAGAGGCGTGATGTATATTGGTCACATTATCGAGGACTACAACTGTCACGCGCGTGCTGCCGTAGGCGCGGGGCACTATTTCCGTGCGCTCGAGGGGCAGGATATGGCAGGTATTGATATCGTGCTGCATCAGGTCATGCCGGGTATGGCACACCATATTCACAATGCAAGCCTTGGCACGGGTCTGTCCGACCCTGCGTTCTATCACTACGTGCTGGGTCAGCTGGGCGCATCCTTGGCGCACCAGTATGAGCAAATGAAGGGCAGAGCCATGTGCGAGGAGTTTGGCGCGTACGGCTGGGCTGAGGGCAGCACCATGATGAAATGGATCACCGATTTCCTGTTGGTGCGCGGCATCAACCATTTCATTCCGCATGCATTCTCGCCCGATTATCCCGACCCCGATTGCCCGCCGCACTTTGGCGCGGAGGGGCATGATCCCCAGTTTGAGGGCTTTACCCATTTGATGAAATATACCAACAAGGCAGCGCATCTGCTCTTTGGCGGTGAGCATATCACCTCCTGTGCCGTACTGTACCACGCAGAGGGCGAATGGATGAACGGTAAGGGCGACTATATCTTTACCCAAGTGCCTGCCAAGGCGCTGCTGGATGCGCATCTGTGCTATGATATCATCTGCCTTGACGTGCTGCAAAAGGCAGCAGTGGACGGCGGCAAGCTGACCGTCAACGGCGAAAGCTACGGCGCATTGGTTGTGCCGTACGGCAAGGTGCTGCCCGAGGCGACCCGAGCGCAAGTCAAGCGCCTTTGCGACGCAGGCGTGCCTGTGCTGCTCTGTGAGGGAAGACCCGAGGGCTTTGAGGGCGAGGTTGTAAGTGCCAAGGAACTGCCTGCACGCATCTGCGCGCTGGGTCTTGCCGACGTTACGGTACAGGGCAATTGCCCCCTGTTGCGCCACTATCACGTCAAGAGAGACGGCGCGGACGTATTCATGTTCTTTAACGAGGATAGCGTCAACACCGCGCGTGCAACCGTTACGCTGCCCGTACAGGGTGACTTTGCAAGATTGCGCATGATCGAGGACAGCGCGTATGCCGATGCGACCGCGGACGGCAAGATCACGGTCGAGCTGCTGCCCGGACAATCCGAAATTTTGGTGTTCGGCGGCGAGGCTGCAGACCTGCCCACGCCTTGCGCACCCACAAAGGCGACCG
Source organism: Eubacteriales bacterium (assembly GCA_045660125.1). GTDB lineage: Bacteria > Bacillota > Clostridia > Oscillospirales > CAG-272 > SVQP01. The sequence goes on from JAZRDG010000124.1 coordinate 17,063, forward strand.
TGCTTGCACCCACGTATCAGATCGAATTGGCAGATTCTGAGGATCTTGACGCGTTCTATGCGTACAAGACTACCGACAAGCTGCCCAACATCACCGCAGCTTCGGAAAAGCCTGCCTTCTCGGGCTTGATGCGCTATACATTTACGCTGCAGGTGGGGGAGGTTGCCGAAAATGCAACCTTGGATCTTGGCAGAGTGGGGCAGACGGCAAAGGTATTGGTCAACGGTCAGTATGCGGGCATCCGCATCACCGCGCCCTATGCATTCCCGATCGCTTCGCTTTTGCATGAAGGCGAGAACACGGTTACGGTCGAGGTAGCCAACACCTTGGTCGGCAAGCACAGAGATAAATTCTCGCATTGCATGCCCATCACCCCGTCCGGACTGTTCGGACCTGTAAAACTGTTGGAAAATTAAAAATATCTGCACGCATAATAAAAAACCGCCGATGCTTATCGGCGGTTTTTTATGTTTAATGCTTCTTTTTCTTTGTCAAAACAGCTGCGCACGCAATAGGGATTACGATTGCAATTGTGCCGATCACGCTGCCGCATCCGTCTTGCACGGTGGGGGACTCTGGCTGCGGAGCGGTTTGGATTTCGCTCTGTGTGGGGGGAGTGGTTTGCAACGGCTCGGTTTCGGCAGGCTGAGTGGTGACGGCGTGCGTTTCGGGTGCTTTGACAACGCTCATGTGCACGCTTGCCAGAACGTAATGCGGACAAGCCTTGTCGGGGGTCTCCAGCTGACCGATGATCAATAGGTCATATTCGCCCGGTGTCAGGGTAGAGCAATCAAAATATGCGGTGTTGGGGTATCTGCCAGCACCGTTTTTGTCAAGCAAGGTGGGCTTGGCTGCCTTGTCGTATTCGCTTGCCAGCTCCAGCAGCTCGCCGCCGTTGACGCGCACGAAATAGCGACCAAAGCCGCGCGTGGCGTGAGCGTTCAGCGTCAGCGTGATGGGCTCACCCTCCACCATGGTCAAGGACTTGGTGCTCAGTGTGTCAAGCACGGGCTGGGTGGACACGGGCGCGCGCAGGGCGATTTCCACGTGCACCATGGTGTTGGCTGCCGCGTAAGTGTCGCATGTACCCTGGGCAGGGTCGGGATTGTTCTCGGGCTTGCCCTCGTACACGGGAATCAGGAAGTGATAGGGCAGCTCCAGACATGCGGAGGAATACAGGGAATTGAAGATGGTGCGCGCCTCGCTGACCGCAGCGCCCACGTTTTGCATGTACTGTCCCCAGAAATTACGCGAGGAGCGAGGGTCAACGTTGAATTTTTGCAGGTAAAGCGTGTTCTGGTAGTCGCCTACGTACTTATTTGTCAGCTTGTAAGCGCCGCCGTAAATTGCCTTTGCAGGGGTATCCCACGCGCCGCTGCCGCCCCAAGCCTCTGCCATTTCCTCGGTGCCTTTTTGCGCTTCCTTCATAGCGCCCAGATAAATGGCAAAATAGCCCGTGCCTGCAGCACCGATGTTAAAGTAGTTGTAAAGTCCGTTGTAAGCCGTCAGCGAGGACTCGGAATGCCCCGATGCGGGCGCAAGTATCTGCTTGCCGTCCTCGGTCTGCACGTTGTTTTGGTAGTAGTACCAGAGCTTGTCGCCGCACGTGCCCTTGATCAAGGGACTGTTACCGCTCGCGCCCTGTTCCTGTCGCAATCTTGCGGCTAAGTGCAAGGGATCAACGTTGAGCTCCTTGCCCACCTTAACCAAATAAGCGGCGTATGTCACGTCATCGTACAGGATCGCATTTGCCATAAACGTGCCCGAAAGCGCGCTTTCCACGATCCCTTCGGTAATGGCGTCCGAATAGCAAAGATCCTGGAACATGAAAACGTCCTTTTCGTTGAGGAAATTTTCGGGATCCATAAAGTAGGAGACCGCCTCGTAGGATGCCTGATACCAGCCCGAATCGTAAAGTTCGGTGTTGGTGGCGTGGCGGTAGGGCACGTAGGCGTTGCCCTTGTTGATCAGGTTTCGCTTGGGATTGTCGGTTTCCTGCCCGAGCACGTATTCCCAAGTATATTGCTCCTTCATCTCGCTCACAAGCAGCGGCTCAAACTCCCAGGTGGGGTGCACCGCGTGCAGGGCGGTCAGCTTTTCGGCATAGGAGGCAGGAAAGCCCTTGTCGATCAGCGATTGGGTGTAAGCATCGGTCGCGTCCTCTGCAGCTGTGGGCATTACAAAGCCCGTGCAAAGCAGGGAAGCACCTAAAACGGTTAAGAGAAAGCGTCCAAAGGTTTTCATGCCATGTCCTCCGCTGCAGCCGTGGGAATCCAAGAGGCAAAGCTTGCGTCCTCTGCCCAGGAATTTCCTGCAGATGCGTAGTCGATCAGCGTCAAAACCTCGCGCTCGGTCTGTATTTCCGCTTTCAAATAGCCACCGCGATCCGAGGGCATGACGCGGTAGTCGGTCACGTTGGTGCTGCCAATGGGTGCAAGCGGATCTGCACAGTCGCGGCTGTCGCGCGAGAGCAGGATCGCGCCGTAGGTAAAGGCGCAGAAGTTATCGCCTGCGCGGTTGTCGCCCTTGGGAGCGGGGTGGCAGACAAGCGGAATGTCAAAGGCGACCGTGACGGTGTCGCCCTTGCGCCACGTGCGATTGATCTCAAGGTACGTACCGGGCTGCCCCGGGAGCAGCTTGCCGTCACAAATGGCGTAAAAATCCTTGGCAAACGAGGGCACGCGCAGACCAAGCACCATGGGTGCGTCCGCGTTCGCATCGGTTACGGTCAGCACGGCAGAGCCGAGCAGGGGATAGCGAGAGGACACCTCAAAACGCACGCCGCCTACGGTAAAGCTGCCGTTTTCGTACAGGTTGAGTACGCCGCCTGTCTTTGTTTTCATGGCGTACAGATAGGGGGCCATAGCAAGACCGGTCGGACCGTTTGCCGTGCAGCAGGAAAGGTCAAAGCCCTCTATATTAAAGGAGAAATTGACGCGCGGATTGCGCTTGCCGTTGAACTTGGGGAAGTATTCAAAGAACTGCCCGTCGGGGCGGATAGAGCCCACGATGGCGTTATACAGGCTGACCTCAAGCGCGTCCGCATACTTGACCTCGCCCGTCAAGCACAAAAGGCGATAGCAAAGGCGCATCCAGTACACGGTCACGCAGGTCTCCATCATCAGGTCAATATCGGGATTGGTTTGGTTGCGCTTGGTCAGATTCCATTGCTCACCTGTGCCGGGGCCCAGATTGCGCGGTGCATCCGCGCCGCCCGAGCCAAGCAGCGTGATCTCTTGGTCGTATACCTTGTTCCAAAAGATGATTGCCGTGTCGTAAGCAACTTGGTCGCCCGTGTTTGCGTAGTAGCCAAGCAGTCCTTCGAAGCAGGACATCATCTCGTAAGCCTTGGCAATCGACTCTTTGGGTACGCCGTTGTTACCGATCTCCCAAGGATCTTTGCCGCCTCGGATGGCGTCAAAGAGGTGCTCGCGCGCGCAGCAGCCCACTTCTATGATGTGCTTTGCAAGCTCCAATGCCGCCTCTTCGCCGCAAATGGCGTACAGCTGCATGAGCGGATCGAGAATGGACGAGGATTCAATGCCGCAAAACGCCCAGCCTGTCTGGGTGATGGGGGTCTTGGGCACAGCACCGACCTGATCGTTGGTGTATTTCACCACGCGGCGGCAGGCGTCAAGCGCACGCTGATCCCCAAAGACGCGGTAGTATTCCAAAAGACCCATCAGCGCGTACTTGCGCTCCCACAAATCGCTGCCGCAAGCCCCCTTGGGCTGGGTCGCCTTTTGGCAGGTGCTCAGGTCACCCTCGACGTCCTGCAGACTAAGCAGATCGTCCACGGCGGTTCTGATCACGCAAGCCAGCTGCTCGTCATGCGTGTAAGCGTAGGTCATACAAGCAGCGCGCATCAGCTTGCCCCAAAATTCACCCGTGGCAAAGGCGTCTGTGCGGTAGCGGAAATAGTCCGCCAGCGCGTGCATATCAATTTTCTTGAGCGTCTGCTCACATACAAGGCGCAGCTTGTCGTCAAATATGCCGTGCATTTGCGTCTTCGAGACGTCCAGTGCACAAAGCTTGTCGGAAACGATAACGGGCATGATAGTGTCCTCCGTTTGTTTGATGCTTCCAGTATACCATAATCATGGAAAAATGTAAAGGGAAAAGATACAAAAAGTGCGACCGCCCGATCCCTCTCTTGTCATATATATTCGTAGGGACGATTCACGAATCGTCCGCGCATATACGGTTAAGTAAACATCAAAAAAACAAGAACGGCGATATTGATCAACTCGCTGACAATGAAAGGAATTATGCCGCCCCAAAACAGCTTTTTGGATTTTTCAATGATTTGGGTTTTGACTAAATGCTTGTAGTTTTCAGAGTAGAATCGAATGAGTGCGATATAGGACAGGTGCAGAAAAATCTCACAGGCGATCATCTTTCCGACAGCACCGCTGCCCAATACGTAATTTAACGTCAATGCCGCTATCAGATTCAGTGCGACCATGACCAAGGATAATAGGATTGCTGATTTGCACAAGTCTTTGTATGATTCGATATATTTTTTATCTTTCATAAAACACACTCCATGCAGAGAGATTTTTGCGGGTGCATTGCCTTACTCCCCGAAATACCCTTTGATCTCCTCGAACGAATCACCGTAGCAGATGACACTGCTGCCGTCCTTAAAATCTACCACGTGCATGCCGACGAGAACTTCCTCAATATCGCAGACCAGTTTTGCACTGAGGTATGCGTTCGAAAGCCCCCATTTGAGCTTTTTTCCTTGCGTGAATGCATACGCGCGATCTTGCTTGGGCGAAATGATGATATAGGTGTTGGAATACTCCTCCTCGCCCTCGTCATACATGACGGAAGAATAGAATTGGTATCCGTCTGCCTCCATCTTGCTACGCACGGCATCGATATCCACACTCTTGGGCTTTCTGACGGATTGACGGGTAATGTTTTCATACGCTTGCAGAGGACGCACCTCGCCAAGATCAAGCATTTCAAGCAGATCAACGTGTGCGTTTCTTATGGTCATGATAACGCAGTTGGATATGCGCAGCTCCATTTCGAACATGGAATGATCAAGGGGAAACTCTCCCGCAAAAACGGTGAGTGCCAAATTCTCCACATAGACCGCCTCGGCTTGCTCCGCAGTTTCAAACTCGTGAATGATGATGAGTTTTCTATCACTTGGATTCTCTTCACCCGTGTGATACGAATAAGGCGTGCTGTTTTCGTACAGAGGTCCGCTGCTTTCGGGATGCTCTGGTACAACGAGCGTCCAGCCCTCGCGGTCAAGCATTTCACGAATTGCCTTTCCGTCCACACCTTCTACGTCCTGATTGAAATAGCAGGGGAACACGGTGATCTCTTCACCCTTTTTCTGCTGCGCGCAGCCGGTCAATGCCGATAGCAGCATCATACAAAGCAACCATGCGCAGATGATTTTCAAATAGTTGTGATGATTTTTCATGATTTTTCTCCTTACGTAGATGTGACTTTGATCCTCTACCTATATAGACGCATTTTTTGACACGAATGTGTACGTTTTTTCGAAAAAAGTTGAAATTTTTTTGTAATTTCATTTTAACATGATTTCCAAAGGGTGTCAAGAGGGGCAAATGGCGTCTCGGTCGGGGCGTCGCCACGCGAGATTCTTCGCGGCGCCTCTTCCTTCGTTGTCATCCTCGAGCGAAGCGAAGGATCTCGAAGGAAGAGGCTTGCTCAAGAATGACAGCGCGTGGCGACTGAGCTTGAGGATAAATCGCACCGTCTTGACCTTTGTAACGATTCTTCAAATTCCCTTGACAAAAATATCAATTTGGAGTATAATGCTAAACAGAGAAATATGCCTTTTGAAAGGAGATATGATATGAAAAAAGTATTCAAAATGGAAGACCTCGATTGCGCACATTGCGCTGCCAAGATGGAAGAGGGAATTAAGAAGATCGAGGGTGTGACCTACGCAAGCGTCAGCTTTATGGCGCAGAGATTGACCGTGGAGGCGGACGAGGACAAGTTTGAGGAGATCATTCCCCAGATCGTCAAGGCTGTTAAAAAGGTCGATTCCGATTGCAAGGTGATCATTAAGTAATGAAGCTCAAAAAAAGTCAAAAAAAGGTACTGTTGCGCATTGTCCTGTCAGCTGCTTTGCTTGTGCTTTGCCACGTGCTGATCGGCGGACACAGCCACTTTGGCGAAAATCACGGACACGTGCACTTGCCCGAGTGGGCGGCGGCACTGTGCTACTTAGTACCGTATTTCATCATCGGTTACGACATTTTATGGAAAGCCCTGCGCGGCATTTTGCACGGGCAGGTGTTTGACGAGAATTTTCTCATGGCAATCGCCACGGTGGGCGTGCTTTCGATCGGTCTTTTCCCCGATCAGGAGCCCGAATACTTGGAGGCTGTCATGGTCATGCTGCTGTACCAGACGGGTGAGCTGTTCCAAAGCATCGCGGTGGGCAAGAGCCGCAGTGCGATCGCTTCGCTCATGGAAATCTGCCCCGACACCGCCAACGTGGAGCGTGACGGCGAGATCGTGGAGGTCTTTCCCGACGAGGTTGCGGTTGGCGATATCATTGTCATCAAGCCCGGCGAAAAGGTGCCCTTGGACGGCACGGTGGTGGACGGCTCGAGTAGCCTGAACACCGTTGCGCTGACGGGCGAATCCAATCCGCGCGACGTTTCGGTGGGGGATGCGGTCATCAGCGGCTGCATCAACATGAACGGCGTTTTGCGCGTGCGTGTGGATAAGGAGTTTGGCGAGTCCACGGTATCCAAGATTTTGGAGCTGGTGGAAACCTCGGGCGATAAAAAATCCAAGAGCGAGGCGTATATCACCCGCTTTGCGCGCTGGTATACCCCCGTGGTGGTGTGCTCGGCTGCTGCTTTGGCGGTGCTTCCGCCCGTGATCATCGGGCTTGTAAACGGCTTTGATACCGCCCCCTTTAGCGAGTGGATCCTGCGCGCCATCAATTTCCTGATCATTTCCTGTCCCTGTGCGCTGGTTATTTCGGTGCCCATGTCGTTTTTCGGCGGCATTGGCGGTGCATCGCGTCAGGGTATTCTGATCAAGGGATCGAGCTATCTTGAAACGCTTGCCAAGGCAGAAACCGTTGTTTATGACAAGACAGGCACGCTGACCAAGGGTAACTTCAAGGTCACTGCCATTCACCCCGAAAAGATCGACGAGCACGCGCTGCTTGACCTGGCAGCCACTGCCGAGAGCTATTCGGATCACCCCATTTCGCGCTCGCTCAAGCAAGCGTACGCCAAAGAGGTGGATAACAGCCGCGTTGGCGAGGTGCGCGAGATTGCAGGGCACGGCATCAAGGCAATGATCGACGGCAAGCAGGTCTGCGTGGGCAACCGCAAGTTCATGCGCAGCATTGGCGCACAGTGGCACGAATGTGACGCGGTGGGCACGGTGGTGCACGTGGCGGTGGACGGTGAATACGAGGGTCACATCATCGTATCCGACGAGATCAAGCCCGACGCGGCGCGCGGCATTGCACGCCTGCGCAAGCTGGGCATTAAAAAGACTGTCATGCTGACAGGCGACGCCTCTGCCACGGGCAAGGCGATCGGTGCTTCCTTGGGCATTGACGAGGTATACAGTGAGCTGCTGCCCGACGGCAAGGTGGAAAAGCTGGAGCAGCTGCTGGCAGAGAAATCCGCCAAGGGTAAGGTCGTGTACGTGGGTGACGGCATCAACGATGCGCCCGTGCTCGCAAGAGGTGACGTGGGCATAGCCATGGGTGCGCTTGGCTCGGATGCCGCAATCGAGGCAGCCGACGTGGTGCTCATGGACGATAACCCTGCCAAGGTGGCAACCGCCATTGATATTGCGCGCAGAACGCTGCGTATCGTGCGACAGAACATCGTGTTTGCCATCGGCGTCAAGGCTGTGGTGTTGGTGCTCAGTCTCTTGCCCTTCGTGGGCACGCTGCCCCCCATCGTTGCCATCTTTGCTGACGTTGGCGTTATGATCTTGGCGGTGCTGAACGCTATGCGTGCGCTATATGTTCCAAAAAAATAAGTACGTTTTTGTACAAGTATCCAAAAACGCCGAGGTGCTATTGCATTTCGGCGTTTGTTTTGTTATAATATGAAGTAAGATATCGGTGCCCACGGCATCGGAATTTCATATCCCGGAAAGGAAAGAAACATGAAAAAAAGAGTACTTTTGGTAGCGGCGCTGTTGCTGTGCATGGCTTGTGTAGCAAGCGTTGTGGCAATGGGACGCGCAAGTGTGGGCGGCGAGAGCGTGATCACCTCGCTGACCAATCTGGCAGGCGCAAATTCCACCGCCACCACGGGCAACAAGCTCAGCTTTGACTGGCTGTCGGATACTGCATCCGGCGCTCCCACCTTCAACACCTCCAAGCCCGGTCTTTTGTATGACTTCAGCTCGTCTGACGGTGCAAAGGATTTCCAGAACGGTCACGATACCGTGCACATTGAAAACGAGGGCTACTTTACCTTCCGTATTGACGGTGCAGACCCCTACGTTTGGCTTGGCAGACCCGGCATCAAGGGTACACAGGCAAAATACGCAGCGATCTCTTATCGCACCGATCTTGCCGCACAGGGCGAGTTCTTCGTGCAGAGAAGTGACGGCGTGGAAATGGGTCATAACGGCTCACACATGAGCTGGAACTGGAATGCAACCGGTGAGTGGGAGACCATCATCCTGCAGTGCAACGCTTGGGGTGATTCTAATGCAAACTTGAACATCCTGCGCCTTGACCCCATGGCAAACGGCGCGTTTGAAAACGGCAAGACCACCATTGATATTGCTTATATTGCTTTCTTTGCAACCGAAGAGGATGCAAACGCCTTCAATATCGAGGAGTACAAGAAGCTCCTTGCTTACGAGGAGCAGCTCAAGGCGGAGGAGGAATCCAAGCGCCAAGAGGAGGAAGAGGCAAATAAGAAGGTGGAATGGGCTGACCCCGCTCCTTCCGAAAACCCTGTTTTCTCGGTAGACACGCAGGCAAGCAGCGTGCAGTATGCAGTTTCGGCTGACGGCAAGGAGGTCACCATCTCCTATCTGCTCAACGGCGAAACGGTCAGCTACACCGTGCCCAATAACGCCAATTACGTGTTCGGCGGCTTTGCAGGCACGGACGACCTTGGCAGAAGCCTTTACACCCAGTACTCGGAGTACACCACCACCAATAATAAGCAGATCGTTTCCAGCCCCAGCACGGTTGGCGTGTACGGTCAGAGCGGTGAACACTACGTGGGTATCTTCTACTTCCTGTGGATGGGTGAGCACCAGGATTCCGGTGTATGGGATATGACGCATATCGTGGAAAAGTACGGCGATAAGGCGTTCAACACCAAGACCTGTAACGCATGGGGCCCCGTGGGTCAGATGCACTACTTCGCAGAGCCTTTGTACGGCTACTATTATTCCAGCGACCAGTGGGTCATGCGTAAGCATATGGAGCTGCTCTCCAATGCAAACGTTGACTTCTTGTATATCGACGTTACCAACGGCTACGAGTATTACGATAACGCTATCAAGCTCATGCAGGTCTGCCACGAAATGAACCAGCAGGGCTATGATGCACCCCAGATCGTATTCTACACGCACTCCAGCAGCAAGGACGTAGTCAAGAGACTGTACGATAAGATCTACGCCAAGAATCAGTACCCCGATACTTGGCTGTACGTTGACGGCAAGCCTCTGATCATTGCAGAGGAAGAGGACAACATTAACGGATTCTTCAGTATCCGCGTGCCCCAGTGGCCCAATGAATCTACCAAGACCAACTCCTGGCCTTGGATGGACTTCCAGTGGCCGCAGCGCATCTTCAAGCATAACGGCAAGGCTGAGGCAATCAGCGTATCCATGGCGCAGCATGCGGGCACGGTTCGCTTCAGTGACTCCGCATTCTACGGTGACCGCTCCAACCGCGGCAGATCCTACAACGGTAGCTACGAGCTGCTGACCCCCGATTCCTATAAGCTGGGTATCAACTTCCAGTATCAGTTTGACAGAGCGATCAGCAAGGACGTCAAGTACGTGCTTGTTACGGGCTGGAACGAATGGGTAGCACAGCGTCAGCCCTCCAATGACGGCTCGATCGTGTTTGTTGACACCTCCTCGCTGGAGTTCTCCCGCGACGTGGAAATGACCATTGCGGACTACTACTTCGATAACTACTACATGCAGCTGATCTACAACATCCAGGCACTCAAGGGCGCAGCTCCCATCATCGTGCAGGATGGCCGTACTCCCATCAACGTGACCGGCGACTTTGCACAGTGGGATAGCATTGCCGTCACCTACTTTGACGTAGAGGGGGATACCGTTGACCGTAACGGCAAGGCATTCGGCAAGCAGACCATGACCAACACCACCGGCAGAAACGACATCGTTTCCGCTAAGGTGACCCAGGATACCACCTACATGTACTTCTACGTACAGACCGCAGACGATATCACCAAGCCCGTTGCAGACACCTCCTGGATGCAGCTGTTCCTTGACGTGGACGGCAGCACCGAGACCGGCTGGTACGGCTACGATTATATCGTCAACTACAACGCGGCAGAGGACTTCACCACCACCGTTGCCAAGTATTCGGGCAAGGACGGCGCATACGGCTTTACCGATTGCGGCACCGTTTCCTACCGCGTAAAGGGCAACCAAATGATGATCGCAGTTCCCATGGAGCTGATCGGCGTGACCTATTACAATCAGGTCTGCATGCAGTTCAAGTGGGTTGACAGTGACACGCTGCTGGATTCCATGTCCGATCTGTATATCGACGGTGATATGGCTCCTCTTGGCAGACTCAACTACGTATATCAGAACTACATTCCCGGCGTAAGCACCGACATTCTGCCCGAGAGCGTTATTACGCTGGCAGAAAAGGCAGCAGGCGAGGAGAACTACACGCCCGATAATACCGAGGCTGAGTCCGAGACCGATCCCGAAACCACTCCCGACACCGAAGCTGTGACCGATCCCGCAGAGGAGATCACCACCGAGCCCGAGCAGGCTACGGGCTGCAAGGCAATTGCGGGTGGCGCAGTGCTGATGGCTGTGATCTGCCTTGGCGCGATCATGCTCGGCAAGAAGAAGGATTGATGCAGACGCTGCAGCAGGACGGCAAGGATTTCCTGTATTTGGGCTACCCCTTGCACCTGACTCCCACAGAGTTGCGCATCGTATGCGCTTTGACAGAGCACAGAAGCTGTGACGTTCCGGCGCTTGACGCAGGCAGCGCAGCCACCGTATCGGTGCACGTGTGTGCCATCAATAAAAAGGCGCAAACGATCGGCGGCAGACGCCTGATCTGCAAGGTCAAGGGCGGCAGCTACAGACTTTGCGACGATATTTAATATTTCTGTTACGGGCGGCTTGCCGCCCGTAACTTTTTTGTTGACGGCAAGGATTTTTTCTGTTATAATAGATACATGATACCTTTTGGAAAGGGGGGAGAGCATGCAGGATGTCAGAGATATGCCGATTACGGCGCTGCGCGGTGTAGGACCTGCCAAGCAAGCAGCGTACGCAAGGCTTGGCGTGCTTACGGTGGGAGACCTTTTATATCATTTTCCGCGCGCGTATGAAAATCGCGGCAATATCAAAAGACTTTGCGAGAGTGACGGGCAGAGCAAAATGGCTGTGGTCATGACAGTTGCCACGCAGCCGCGCCGCGCCATGATCCGCAGGGGCATGACGCTGGTCAAGTTCCGCGCCTTTGACGATAGCGGAGACTGTGAGATCGTGTATATCAATCAGGACTACGTGCAAAGCATGTTCCCGGTGGGCAGCCAATTCCGTTTTTACGGAAAGGTGGAGTTTGACGGCAAGCGCTATCATATGTCCTCGCCCGTGGCAGAGCCTGTCACGGCGGGCAAGCCGCTGCCGCCCTTGCATCCCGTATATCCGCTGACCGAGGGACTTTCCTCCAAGCAGATCGGGCAGCATATGGAAATGGCACTCTCTCTTGCCGCGCAAGGGCTGGAGGATCCCATTCCCGAGCCGATCCGTATTCGCCAAGGACTTTGCACGCTGGGCTTTGCCTTGCGCGCCATGCATACCCCCACCGATCTTGCAAGCGTGGAGATTGCCAAGCGCAGGCTGATGTTTGAGGAACTTTTCCTGTTTGGCGTGGGCTTGCGCAGTGCAAAGCATACCAAGGAACTGATCAGCGCACCTGCGTGTGCAAAGAACGATCTGACCGCCTTTCTCTCGCAGCTGCCTTATGAGCTGACCGACGCGCAAAAGCGTACGGTGGCTGAGATCAAAGAGGACATGGCAAAGCCTTATGCCATGACGCGTATGGTGGTGGGTGACGTGGGCAGCGGCAAAACGGTTTGCGCCGCGGCTGCAGCCGTCATTGCCGTGCAAAGCGGCAGACAGGCGGCACTTATGGTGCCTACCGAGATCCTTGCAAGACAGCATTATGCCGATCTTGCACCGCTCTTGGAGGGGCAGGGCATACGCTGCGCGCTCTTGGTGGGGGCTATGACGCCCGCACAAAAGAAAAAGGTGCATGCAGCCCTTGCCGACGAGGATGAAAACAAGCGCGTGCAGGTGGTGATCGGCACGCAAGCACTGCTTTCCGAGGGCGTGGAGTTTGCCGCTCCCGGGCTTGTGATTACAGACGAGCAGCACCGCTTTGGTGTGGCGCAGCGCGCCAAGCTTTCGGATAAAAACGCACACGCGCATCTGCTTTGCATGAGCGCAACGCCGATTCCGCGCTCGCTTGCATTGGTGATGTACGGCGACCTTGCCGTTTCACGTATCGATACCATGCCGCCCGGCAGACAAAGGGTGGATACCTTTTCGGTCAACCAAAGCTACCGCGAGAGGCTTGACGCCTTTATTCGCAAAAACGTGGACGAGGGCGGACAGGTGTACGTGGTTTGCCCTGCGGTTGAGGAGCAGGAGAGCGAAGAGGATCTGCTGCTTGAGGAGATTGGCATAGAGCGCGAAAGCAAGCCGCCGCTTTTGGCTGCGGTGCAGTATGCCGAGCAGCTGTCCGAGCGCCTGCAGGGGTACTCTGTGGCGTTTGTGCACGGCAAGCTCAAGCCGCGCGAAAAGGACGAGGTCATGAAGCGTTTTGCGGCGGGCGAGATCGACGTGCTGGTGTCAACCACGGTCATCGAGGTTGGTGTCAACGTGCCGCGCGCTACCTTAATGATCGTAGAGAACGCCGAGCGATTCGGACTTTCCCAGCTGCATCAGCT
>JAZRDG010000125.1:0-6102 GCA_045660125.1 Eubacteriales bacterium
GGTCGTCCGTGTGGTGGCGGGCGAAAACTTTCATGAGATGTTGTCCGTGTGGTTACAGCAGCACGAAATGGTTCTTGCGGCAATCGATCACGCCTTCGCGCTTCAGCTTGGAAATCTCCACCGAAAGTCCGCTGCGGTCTACCTCCAAATAATCCGCAAGCTCCTGGCGGTCAAACGGAATATCAAACTCCGCTTTGCCCGTTTGCTGCTCCATATGCGCAAGATATGCAAGCAATTTTTCCCTTGTCGAACGCTTTCCTGTGATTTCCAGCTTGGAATAGACCATAATATTCTTTAGCGCCAGATCGCGCATCAGATTATAAATCATGCGGCGGTGAAACTCGCAGCCGTTGGAGCAGGTATGCAGCACGTGCGTGCTATCGATCAGCAACACCTCGCACGGTTCATTGGCAATCACCGACACGGGCAGGGTCTGCGCCTCAGCGCACGCAAACGCCTCGCCAAACAGCTCTCCCGGCACGATGCCCGACACGATGCTGCGGTTACCGTAATAATCGTGATGAATGATCTGCGCAGATCCCGAAAGCAGCAGCCCGATATATCTTGCAGGCGACCCTTCCGCAAAAATGGTGTACTTCTTATCAAAAGACGCGCGCTTCGCCCCAAGGCAGGACAGCATGGTGATCAGGTGCTGATCCTCAATGCTATCAAAGAGCGAGCATTTTCTTAAAATCTCAAAATATTTTTTCAAAATTTTCTCCTTTTGTTGAAAATTCAACAGACTTATCGGCTCAATTATACTATAATAAGCACAGAAAAGCAAGAGGGTTTGCAAAAAAAGCGAAAGGAGATCGTCATGATCAGAAAAATCATTCACATAGACAAGCAAAAATGCAACGGCTGCGGCGCTTGCGCCACTGCCTGCCACGAGGGTGCGATCGGCATGATCGACGGAAAAGCCGAGCTGCTCCGCGAGGATTTTTGCGACGGACTTGGCGATTGCCTCCCCGCTTGCCCCACAGGCGCGATCACCTTTGAGCAGCGCGAAGCCCCTGCTTACGATCAGGACGCGGTGGACAGAGCCAAAAAGCAAAAATCAGCCGCTTGCGCTTGCCCCGGCAGCGCATCTCGCAGCATTCGCCGCGAAAGCTCCGCTCCCGCGCAGCGTACGACCGTAAGCAGCCAGCTGGCACAATGGCCCTGCCAGATCAAGTTAGTGCCCGTCAACGCGCCTTACTTTGACGGCGCAAACCTGCTCATCGCCGCAGACTGCACCGCTTACGCCTACGCGAATTTCCACGCAGACTTTATGAAAAACCACATCACGCTGATCGGCTGCCCCAAGCTGGACAGCACGGATTACGCACAAAAGCTGACCGCCATTATCGCCGAAAACAACGTAAAGAGCGTAAAGGTGGTGCGCATGGAGGTTCCCTGCTGCGGCGGCATTGAAAACGCTGTCAAGCGTGCGCTGCAGGCAAGCGGAAAATTCATTCCCTGGCAGGTAATCACCATTACCACCGACGGAAAAATCGCAGACTGAAACTTGACCCAATCTACATAATATGATATAATATCAACAAATGAAAGCAAAGGAGAATTTCCGAATGAATATCACAAACGACATCAGATATATCGGAGCCAACGACCACAAGGTTGAGCTTTTCGAGGGACAGTACCGCGTACGCAACGGTATGTGCTACAACTCCTACGCCATCATCGACAACTACGTTGCCATTATGGACACAGTAGACGCAGGCTTTACCCACGAGTGGCTGGACAACATCCGCGACACGCTGGCAGGTCGCACGCCCGATTATCTGATCGTGCAGCACATGGAGCCCGACCACTCCGCAAACATCATGCAGTTTGTCAAGGCTTACCCGAAGGCGACCATCGTTTCCTCCGCCAAGGCATTTGCCATGATGCAGAATTTCTTTGGCCCAGACTTTTCCGACCGCCGCATTGTTGTAGGCGAGGGCGACGTGCTGGATCTTGGCAATCACAAGCTGACCTTTGTGACCGCTCCCATGGTGCACTGGCCCGAGGTCATTGTGACCTACGACTCCACCGACAAGGTGCTGTTCTCGGCTGACGGCTTTGGCAAGTTCGGCGCACTTGACGCTGCAGAGCCCTGGGCGGACGAGGCAAGACGCTACTACATCGGCATTGTTGGCAAGTACGGCACGCAGGTGCAGGCACTGCTCAAAAAGGCAGCCGCGCTTGACATTGAGATCATCTGCCCCTTGCACGGTCCGGTGCTTTCGGAAAATCTCGGTTACTACCTGAACCTTTACAACACCTGGTCGAGCTACCAGCCCGAGCAGGACGGCATTGTGATCGCCTACACCTCGGTATACGGCAACACGGGCAAGGCAGTTGCCCTGTTAGCTGAAAAGCTCAAGGCGAACGGCGCGCCTGTCGTTGTGGTGCACGACCTTGCAAGATGCGACATGGCAGAAGCAACCGCCGATGCCTTCCGCTACAGCAAGCTGGTGCTGGCAACCACCACCTATAACGCAGACATCTTCCCCTTCATGCGCGAGTTCATCAATCACCTGACCGAGCGCAATTTCAGTAACCGCACGGTTGCCCTGATCGAAAACGGCAGCTGGGCACCCATGGCGGCAAAGGTCATGAGAGGCATGCTGGAAAAGAGCAAGAACATCACCTACACCGATACCACGGTCAAGATCCTCTCCGCGCTCAACAGCGAGAGCACCGAGCAGCTGAATAATATGGCAGACGAGCTGTGCCGCGAATACCTTGCGCAGCGCGACGAGACCGCCAACAAAAACGACATGAACGCGCTGTTCAACATCGGTTACGGACTTTACGTCATCACCTCCAACGATGGCAAAAAGGATAACGGCTTGATCGTCAACACGGTCACGCAGGTCACCAACACCCCCAACCGCCTGGCGGTCACCATCAATAAGGAAAACTACTCGCACCACGTCATCAAGCAGACCGGCAAGATGAACATCAACTGCCTGACCGTGGACGCGCCCTTCTCGGTATTTGAGACCTTTGGATTCCAGAGCGGCAGAAACGTGGATAAATTCAAGGATTGCTCCCCTCTGCGCTCGGACAACGGACTTGTGTTCCTGCCCAGATATATCAACTCGTTTATGTCGCTGGCAGTTGAGCAGTACGTTGACCTTGGCACGCACGGCATGTTCATCTGCTCGATCGAGGAGGCGAGAGTGATTTCCGACCGCGAGAGCATGACCTACACCTACTACCACCAAAACGTCAAGCCCAAGCCCAAGACCGAGGGCATCAAGGGTTACGTTTGCACCATCTGCGGCTACGTCCACGAGGGCGAGCTGCCCGAGGATTTCGTTTGCCCGCTTTGCAAGCACGGCGCCTCGGATTTCGTAGAGATCAAGTAAAAATAACAACAACTTATATACAAAAAGGAGATTATGATTATGTGTGAAACCAAGTTCTATATTTGTGAAAAGTGCGGCAACCTTGTTGGTGTGATCCGCGATGGCAGAGTTCCCATGATGTGCTGCGGTCAGAAAATGACCAAAATCGAGGCAGGCACGGTTGAAGCAAGCCGCGAAAAGCACATTCCCGTAGCAGTCATCGAGGGCGACAAGGTTATCGTGACCGTTGGCTCTGTGGAACACCCCATGGTGCCCGAGCATAGTATTGAATGGGTATACCTGCAGACCGACAAGGGCGGCCAGCGCAAGTGCCTGAGTGCAGGCGAGGCTCCCAAGGTCGTATTCGCTCTGGCTGATGAGAAGCCCGTGGCAGTATACGCTTACTGCAATCTCCACGGCCTGTGGAAGACCGAAATTTAAGGAGGATACAACATGCTTAACGCCAAGGTTCGCGATCTGCTCAATGAGCAGATCAACAAGGAGTTTTACTCCGCATACCTCTACCTGGATTTTTCCAACTACTTCAAGGCAGCGGGACTTGACGGCTTTGCAAACTGGTATATGATCCAGGCGCAGGAGGAAAGAGATCACGCAATGCTGTTCTACACCTACCTGCAAAACGAAAACGCAACCGTGACGCTGGAGGCGATCGGCAAGCCCGACAAGGTATTCGAGTGCCACATGGACGTGCTCAAGGCAGGACTTGCGCACGAGGAATACGTGACCTCGCTGATCAACGACATCTACGCGGCGGCTTACGACGTGCGTGATTTCCGCACCATGCAGTTCCTTGACTGGTTTGTCAAGGAGCAGGGCGAGGAGGAGACCAACGCCAACGATATGATCACCAAAATGGAGCTGTTCGGCTCCGACCCCAGAGGGCTTTACCTGCTCAATCAGGAACTTGGAGCGAGAGTTTATACCGCGCCCTCTCTGGTACTGTAATCAAACGCAAACAACGAGAATTTCAAGGAGGATATGATAATGGCAAAATACGTATGCGGCGCTTGCGGCTGGGAATATGACGAGGAGCTGGGTGCTCCCGAGCACGGCATTGAGCCCGGCACCAAGTTTGAGGATCTGCCCGAAGATTTCGAATGCCCCCTGTGCGGCGTGGGCAAGGACCTTTTCGAGCAAGAATAAATGACTTATCTGCACACGCCGCGTCTGCGGCGTGTGCTATTATGCATTTGAAGTATTTTTTGTGAGGTACTTATGGAGCTTGTATTATTGACCGCTCTTGGTGTGGGCGGTGCAACCGCCATTGGCGCGGTGATCGGATTTATGTTCAAAAAAATATCGCACGCCTTTTCGGATATCGTGCTCTCCTTTGCCGCGGGCGTCATGCTGGCGGCTGCGGTGCTTGGTCTGATCCTGCCCTCTGCCGAATACGGCATAGAGCAGATGGGCGCTTGGGGCATACTCATGACCGTGCTTGGCATCTTTGTGGGGGCTTTGTGCCTGAATCTGATCGACAAGCTTGTGCCCCATCTGCACAAGCTTGCGGGCGTGGAGGCAGAATCGCACAACAACGCCAACCTTTCGCGCGTGCTTTTGTTCGTGACCGCCATTGCCATTCACAACCTGCCCGAGGGCATTGCCGCAGGCGTGGGCTTTGGTGCGGGTGACACCTCGCAGGCGCTGATCATTGCAGGCGGCATTGCGCTGCAAAATATTCCCGAGGGCATGGTCATCATCGGACCTATGCTGGCGGCGGGCATCAAGCCGGGCAGAACCTTTGGCATTGCCCTGTTGACAGGTCTTGTTGAGGTGATCGGCACGCTGCTTGGCTATTTTGCGGTCAGCATCGCCTCTGCCATTCTTCCCTTTGCGCTTGCCTTTGCGGGCGGCACTATGCTGTACGTCATCAGCGACGAAATGATCCCCGAGACCCACGCGCACGGTCACCAGCGCGGCGCGACCTATGCCCTTTTGGTGGGATTTTGCGTGATGCTGATCACCGACGTTTTGCTTGGTTGATTTTTTTGCGGACAGTCGAGGACGCCTGTCCCTACAACGGTTGGTGCGACGTGAGCAAGCCCCTGCCCTACTGTGGTGCGGACAGTCGAGGACGCCTGTCCCTACAACGGTTGGGGCGACGTGAGCAAGCCCCTGCCCTACACTCAAAAATATTTTTAACTTTTTTTCAAAAAAGGCGGACTTTTTACGCAAAAAAAGCGTCTATATAAGTGAACGGCAAACATGCCACATGCATAAAAGAAAGGAACGTACCATGGAAAACAAATCTTTTACCACAGAGACCGATGCGAAATACGCAAAAGGTCAATTTTTCAGACCCATCCTCATCAGCGTGATCGGAACAATGACGCTGTCCTTGCTTAGTTTGATTGTTTCCTGGCAGTTTTTCGTGTTCTTGTTGGTAATGCATATCTTCTGCTTGGGTATTCTGTATTACACCACCGTCAGAAAAAGCAGCTGGAGATTGTTTTTTGAAAACGATCTGCTTACGCTGACCAACCTGACCACCGGTCAGACCTTCTCCGTGTGGGATATCCCCGCATCCGATATTGTGATCAAGCAGTCCGAAAAGGAAAAGGAGCTGGATTACTGTTTTGTGACCATCAAGGACACCGTTTTCGGATTCCACGGCGTCAAGAATTGCAGTGCGCTGCGCGAGTACATCAAGCAGAATTACAGATAAACATTGATCATACGCATTTTACACGAAAGAACAAGAACATGAAAAAATCAAGTTATTTGACGTTCATCACCGCCTTTCTGCTTT
>JAZRDG010000126.1:0-4124 GCA_045660125.1 Eubacteriales bacterium
GTAAGCGGTGGGGGGAGTCGGACGTGCGCTTGGGTGTAGACCGCATTTACTCAAACTACTTATTGGTTAGTTTGAGTTCCCAATGTCTATACCCGAACGGGCAACCGACTCCCACCACCACTTCGTGGTCCCCCTCCCTCAGAGAGGGAGGCTTTTTTAAGTTGCCCATAACGGATAGTTGTATAAGACGGACGGCTTTTTTTGCGCATCCGTCTTGTTCGATTGTCCGTTAAGGGTTGCCTTTATGAGCCTTCTCCTGCGGGAGAAGGGGGACCGCGAAGCGGTGGATGAGGAGTCAAAATGAAGCTGACAAGCAAAGAAATGTTATACCGGCATCTTGAGTTGGATTTTTACGATCTTAAGCCCCTGCGGGAACACCTCATCCGTCGCCTACGGCGCCACCTTCTCCTACTGGAGAAGGCTTTGTAGTGCGCATCCTGCTTGATTTAGTGATACGCACATGCTTTTATGGAATATTTAACACAAAAAAAGGCTGAACCTTGCGGTTCAGCCTCTTTGAAATTATTCCTTTTCCTTCTTTTTTCCAAGCGTTACCGCAGCGCCTGCTGCAGCGGCTGCGAGAACCGAGAGAGCGCCAAGGGTAGATTTGCATCCGCTTTTTTGCTCCTCTTGCTCGCTTTCCTGTTCGCTGCCCGTGGGCTCGGTTTCGGTGGGTGCTTGCGTGTCTGTCTCGGTGGACTCGGGGACGAAGGGGGTGTTATCCGCCTCGTTCTTGTCCTCGCGCACGATCAGCACCGCGCAGTATCCGGGCAGGTCGATCTCAACCTTGTTGCCGCTGCCGCTTGTCACGTTGCCCGTGTAGGGGTAGTAAACGGTGTACGCGCCGTCATATCCGTCGGTAAATTCCAGCGAAGCGGAGGCGTCCTTGCCGCTTGCGTTTGCCACGTAGGAGATATCGTGCTCTGCGTCAAAGAACTCGCCGTACAGCACGCTCTCGTTTGCCACGCCGTCAAGCGCGGTCAGCTGCATGGTGCTGCTCACCATCTTGGCGATGCGCGTGCTTGCAACGGTCAGCGTAAGCTGCTCGCACTCTGCAAGCTGCGCCATGGCTGCGCTCACGCGCTCGTTGCCGCCTGCCTCGACTGCCTTGTAATCGTCATATCCCGTGCCAACGAATACGACCGTGCCGCCTGCCGATTTAAACTGCGCAAGCTTTTGCGCGGCGTCTGCCGAGATGTATTGACCGTATGCCAGCACGAGCGTGCGGTAAGAGCCGTTGCCAATGACCAGTCTGCCGTCTGCGGTCACGGTGGCAGCGCAAATGCTTTGGTCGTCAATGATCGAGTAAAGCACCTGCTTTTGCAGAAGCCCCAGGCAAAGCTGGGTGTAATTGTTATTGAGCTTGACCGCATCCGTGCCGTTGCCGAATGCAGAGGAATGCACGTCGTCTGCGTTGTGCAGCGCCTGTACGGTCGCAATGGGGTAGAAGATCGCCAGATCGCCCGCCTCGGTCGTGCCGTCCAGCAGCGCGTTGAGTCTGCCTACGTAGGTGTTGAGCGCGTTGATCTGCTCAAGCGAGTAGTCCATTTGGGGGTTGATCACGTTATAAACGGTGGTGCCGAACAGACGGGTCAGCGTGATGCCGCCGATCGATGCGCCCATCTTATCGTTGTTGAAATCATCGGTGGGCACTGCCGAGGGGTTGTATTCCACCATCACGTCGGTCTTGCCTGCGTTGCGCGCGGCACTTACCACAAAGCGAATGCCCAAATGGTTGCCGATATAGCACTGCGAGAGCAGCTGATTGGGGTGCACCCACAAAATATCCACGCCGGGCATGGTCATGCCGCCAACGATCTGCATGAAATCGCCGCCGTAGGTCTCCACGTGGTCGTTCATGTTCTCCTCAAAGAGCAAGTGTCCCGAGGAAACGGTGCCGTTTTGCTCGCACCAGGCAGAGATCTGGTCAATATAAGAGGTCTTGAACAGCTCGGCGACCAAGGAGTAGTAGTGAATGCGCATGCGCTGCGCGTCCTCGGTTCTGCCCTCGAACAAGAGCGGCAGCTCGAGCTCGTAGCCGTACTTTTCCTTGAATTTCTGCTCCAGCCCGTCTGTCCAGACGATGTAGTTTTCCTGATCGCGGTTGCCTTGGCTGGGCTCGTCGGTAAAGAACGCCTCCACCATGGAGAAGTCCGCGCCAAAGGCGTCCTTGTAGTGCTGATGCGTCAGCTCGATAAAGCGCGCGACAGAATCGGGGCGCAGCGTGTCTACGTGATAGAGCGTGCTAAAATCGTTTCTGTTCTGCTCGTGCGTGTCGGTATAGCGCAGCACGTAAAGGTCAAGAATGCACTGACCCTTGATCTCGCTTGTCAGGTCGAATTTCAAAGCTGCACCATCGGTATCCAAGGTCCACGTCTTGCCGTCTGCCTTGATAGTAGCCAGCTTGAGCGCAATATCGTGCTCGCGCAGAGAGTACGAGCCCTTTGCCTTATCCAGCACAAGCTGAATATGCTCAATGCCCGTGGCGCGCCAATCGGCGTTGGTGTCCAGCACCTGACCGAACGCCGAGCCGCTGGGCCATTGATATTCATCGTAGATCCAAAGCGTCATGCCCTTGTCATTGGCGTACTTGTAGGTGTCGAGCAGCAGCTTGAATTCCGCCTCGTCCTTGAGGTACTGGGGGTTGAAATTGACGTTAGATACAATGCCGCCGTACCCCTGCGCCAGCAGCTGATCCACCTGCGCTGCGTAGGTGCTGTTAAAGCCGTAGGAGAGCCAATTCATGCGGTGGGGATTGGCGGGAGAGCCAAAGGCATCTCCTCTCCAGAATGCGGAATAATCAATATCGGGCTTCACGGGCAGGCTTGATACCTCGCTTTCAAAATGAATAAAGGTCTTTGCGTCGTCATAATTTTCATAAAGGCCGTACGCCTTGAGAAAAAACGTGGTGTCAGCATCGCAGCTGTTGTTGAACATATCAAGGCGCAGGTTGGAAAGCGCACCCTCAATGGTCATGCCGGGGGGATACGCACCCGCAGCCGATGCGTTGGTGACGTCAATGATGATCAGCTGCCAATCCGCGGTTTTCTGATACGAATAGCGGAAGAAGGGATACTGATTTTGCGTGGTGGCAGAGCGCAAGCGCAGCTCACCCTGCAGGTCGGTGTAGTCGGTCTTGACCAGCATGGCAAGGTAGTGGTATTCGTTCAGGTTGACCGTCTCGGTCGGCAGGGCAAGGTTGATATAAGGGTCGTCGCACCCTCCCTGCGCGTTTGCCGAAAATAAAATCTGCATTGCCTGCTGCTCGGCATCATGTACGCCTGTGACCGCATTCGCGCCAAAGCATCCCGCAACGTTGTTCTTGTCGTTAAAATCCACCAAGTATGCAGGAGCTATGTAGTCGTTGCTCTGCGCCATACCGGGAAGCGCTACCGCTGCTGCCGTACAAGCCAGCACGGTTGCCGCGATCATCAGTAAAGAAATGTGTTTTCTGCTCATTGGTCAGGACCTTTCATATAGGTATTGACGTTTGCCCACCAAGGAGTGGCATCACCCAACAAAAACGCGCGGATCTGCTCGGCTTGCTCCTTTGCCGCTTGCATGGCGGCGGGGTCGGGATGCTTTTTGCGAACGCCACGCAAAAGCACGTTTTTGGGTGTTTCCTCGGGGTCGATCAACTCAAGAGCAGTGGTCGTATATCCATGCGCCTCCAGTATTTTGAGGCGAAGCGCGTCGGTTGCCGCGTCGCAAAGCTTGCCCTTCAAGATGGAATGCTTGGTGATAAAGGCAAGCGCGGGGGAATCGAGTAAGGGACTCATGGCGTGGTGGCAGCAGGGCGTGGACAAAATCACGTCCGCCTTGAACGCCAAAGCACGCGCGAGCACAAGATCGGTAGCGATATCGCAGGCATGCAGCGAGATGACCAAGTGCACCTTGTCGTCGGTATGGTACTTGCCCACGTCACCGCACAGAAATTCAAGTCCGTCAAAGCCAAGAGATTGCGCGGTCGCGTTACAGAATTCGATCACGTCCTCCTTGAGATCCACGCCCGTCATGCGCACTTCTCTGCCCTTGATCACAGCAAAGTAATGGTACACGGCAAAGGAAAGGTAGCTCTTGCCGCAGCACAGATCGCAAATGCGCAAGGGTCCGCTTGCGGGCAG
>JAZRDG010000127.1:0-10913 GCA_045660125.1 Eubacteriales bacterium
AAAAGATAAAAGGTTTGATCCGCGTAAGGAGCGGAGTACAGCGTGTGCTTTCCGTACTGCTTGAAATATGCGACGTAATGCACCGAGGTTTTGCGATCAATCGAGCCGCTTGTGTGTTCCTTTGCCACGCGTCTGGTCACCTGATCGGTTTCCAATCTGAAATTGCCGTTTTTGAGGGCAAGGTACGCCGAAAGGTTTCTGTAAAAGAACGCGAACACTACTGCCAGTATCGTCCAAAACAGCAGGGCTGCTGCAATGAACAGGATGGTCAGCAGAGGCGAACCGTTGTTTTCTGTAAAAGCAGAGGCAAGAAATCCTATGCCCAGCGGAATGAAAAATACGGACATGGCCCCAAAGGGAATGCCTGTGTAAACTGCAAGTAGGGCGTAATCTTTACGGCATCTTGCTGCCCAATCACGCAAACGTATTTGTTTTTTAGGTGTTTCTTGCATGGTCATCTCTCCACAATCAAGTATTCGTCAGCCTGATACACGCAAATGATACGGGGCTTTTTTGTCAGCGCGACAAACACGTAGCATTCCTCGCCCTGCTCAAGCGTCTGCTTGGTTTTGAATTTGCCGTGCTTGGTAAAATATGCGTACTGGTTGGTTACGTATTCGCGGTGATATCCCTTGCTAAGGGTATTGGGAACCCATTCCACCTCGGTCTTGAGCTCCAAAAGCTCAATGCGGTCAAGCTCCAACGTATAGCGGTCGAACAGTATCGCCAAATATTGTCCGAGTCCCTTGCCAAGAGAGAAGGTTGCAATCAAGCAACCTGCAAAGCAGAGCAGGGCAATAAACGAGAACAGCAGGATCAGCACGATTATGCCGTTGGCCTGCGTGACTGCCAACGCGATGCAGACGATTCCAAAGGTTAACAGCATCACGTACAAAATAGCAAGGAGCACAACCGCCAGCAAGGTGCTCATCAACGCCATATGCTTTTGCTCCTTGATCACCTCTGCGCGCTGCTTGACTTCTCTTTTTTCTTCTTTTTCGTACATATCTTGTCTCCTTATTCTAATCTCTTTCCCACCTTGACGGTGCCGTCCTCTTGCCAATACAGCTCAAAGATCTCGAGGTACTGCTCGCAGCCCGGCTGGCGCTCGGCGCAGGAGATGTACCAGCTGCCCTTGTAGCAAAATACCTCTGCGCAGGAGGGCACGTTGGCAGGGCAGAGCGGGGGCACTTTGGGCTCAAGCAGCATGCCGAGCGATTGCCAGCCCGAAATGGGGTTATCCGACACGGCATAGGACGTGCCGTGAGAGCAGTTGGTGTAAAAGAGGTAATATTTGCCGTCCTTTTTGAGCACAAAGGGCGACTCCAGCGTAATATCGCAAATGTCAAAGGTGTAAGCGCCCTCGTCCTGCCAGGTGCGCATATCGCGCGAGGACGAGATGCCAAGCGCGGTCTGCATGCCGCCGTCCTCGGTTCTTTTTGCGGTGCAGTAGTACATGTAAGCCGTGCCGTCATCGTCCACGAATACCATGGAATCGCGGCAATCCGACCACGCATCCACCCTCCAAGCGCCCCATTCTCCGGGCAGCACCACGGGGTTGCCCTCGTATTTCTCCCACGTAAAGAGATCGCGCGAGGTGGCAAGGCAAATGGATTGCGCAACGCAAAGATTGACGCCCGTGTAGTACATGTAGTAAACGCCGTCCTTCTCGGTCACGCCGGGTGCCCAGACCTGATAGTCGTCAGGGCCGCCTCGCTCGGTGGTCAGGCAGGGCGGATGAATATCCCAATGCACAAGATCGGTCGAGGTCGCGTGCCCAAAGGTATCGCAAAAGCGGGTGTCCCACTCGTATCCCACGTTGCCGCGAATGTAAAACACGTGCATGACGCCGTCCTTTTCAATAAACGAGTGGTCGATAAAGCTCATGCCCGGCTCGCAGAACATGCCGCGTAAGGGGTATTCGCCCCTCTCCAGCGCACATACGTAACGCGTGGCGCGTCCCATCAAGTTTTCTACGTTGTGTCCCGCAGCCTGACCAAAGCGACCGCCGGGGGCAGCACCTGCGTCAAGCTCCTGCGCGCGCCCCATCAGCGCGTCAATATTGGCAACGGTTTTGCGTGTTTCAAAATCGGTCTTGGTGCGAAAGGGGGCAAGCCGCACGCGCAGATCGCTGTATGCGGCGTAAAAGGGCGTGATATTCATACAAACTCCTTTGCAGCACGTGAAGATTTATTACTTTCATTATATCACAGCGGCACAAGAATGTAAAGAGTCAAATTGACAAATCGGGGGGCGTGTGTTATAATGAAAGTAAATCACCGCCATATAGCGTTGGCGGCATTCGGAGGTGACCGTATGCGATTGACCGAAGCACTCAAGCAAGAGATGCAAAACAGGCCCGTGGGGGTATTTTGCCCCGATCATTTTCGCGGTATGGGCTACCGCACGGGTACAAGTACCTCGCCCGCAGGCAGACGCGCCGACGGGATCTATACGCTTTTGACCCAGCCCACGCCCTATATTTATCAAAACGATCTGATCGTCGGCAGCCAGCGTCCGCTGTTTACCTCTCTGACCGAGGAGCAAATCGCGCAGGCATCCGAGGCTGTGGCGGCGTATCCCGAGCGTTGGTTTGGCACCAATAAGGACCATTTTGCGCCCGATTACGAGACGGTGCTAAGCGTAGGCATCGTCGGGCTGCTTGCGCAGATCGAGGCGTCCGAGAAGGCGCATGCAAACGATGCAGATGCGCTTGATTTTCTTGCAAGCATGCGGCTTGCCCTGCACGCGCTGCAGGAAAGATTGCGCGCGTATGCAAGGCAGGCAAGGGCACTTTTGGGCACGCAGGGCTATGACGATGCACGCCTTGCAGAGATCGCGCAAAACTGCGAGCAGGTGGCAGACGGTGTGCCCGAGAGCTTTGCCCAAGGGCTGCAGCTGGTATGGATGATCCATTCCTGCTTTTTGTACGAGGGGCGGTATGCCATGGCGCTTGGCAGGATCGACCAATACCTGTATCCCTTGTATCAGCGCGACGCTGCGGCAGGCGTAATTGACGGAGCAGGAGCTGCCGAGCTGCTTGCAAACGCGCTGGTCAAGATCTGTGAGAACCGCTACTATTTTGGCGGCGACGACGTGGTCAATATCTGTATCGGCGGCTGTGATGAGAGCGGCAAGTGCGCGGTCAATGCGCTGAGCTACGCGACACTGTACGCGGTCAGAGATATCAATATGCCGGGCCCCAACCTCTCTGCGCGTATCACGCCCGACACGCCCGACGCCTTTCTTGACGAGTGCTTAAAGGTGATCGGCACGGGGCTTGGATATCCCGCGCTGATGAACGATACGGTCAATATGGCAGCCCTGCGCCGTTACGGCTACGATGAGGTTGACGTGCGCAATTACTGCATGGTGGGCTGCATTGAGAATTTTATTACGGGCATGCAGCCGCCCTGGAGTGACGGCAGATTTGATACGCCGCGCTTTTTGGAGTACGTGCTCTTTGACGGCGAGGGCTACGATAAGGGTCGCAAGGGTCTTAAGACCGCCCTCCTTGACGAGATTGCAACCATGGAGCAGTTCATGCAAAATCTCGAAGAGCAGATTGCGCACGGCGTCAAGGAATACGTGCAGGGCTTCCGCGCCTACAATGACGTTCCAAATCCCGAGCATTATACCTCGCCCTTCTTATCCTGCTTCTGCCGCGATTGTATCGCGCGCGGACGCGACATCAACATGGGCGGCAGCCGCTATCCGTCCGTGCACGGTGCGGCACTGATGGGCGTGGGCACTATGAGTGATTCGCTTGCCGCTATCGAAAAGGTGGTATTTTGCGACAAGAGCGCCACGCTTGCACAGCTGGCAGAGGCGCTGAAGTGCAATTTTGCAGGGTACGAGCAGCTGCGCGCGCTGCTGCTGGCAGCACCCAAATACGGCAACAACGATGCTTTTGTGGATAAGTACGCGGTGTGGTTCACCTCGTATCTGGCAGATCAGTTTGACAATTACCGCACGCGTGACGGCGGCGGTATCTATATTGCCATGGCGGCAAATACCAGCAATATCTGGGCAGGCATGCAGATCGGCGCAATGCCCGACGGCAGACGCGCAGGCGAGCCGTTGTCGGATGCGGCGTCTCCTACCTACGGGCGGGATATCAAGGGCGCAACCTCCACGCTGCAAAGCGTTGCAAAGCCTGATTATACGCGCTGCGCCTGCGGCACGGTAGTCAATCAGAAGTATTCGCCCGCCATGTTTGAGGACGGCAACCGCGAAAAGCTGCTGCAGCTGATTCGCGTGTATTTTGCCAAGGGCGGACAGGAGATCCAGATCAACGCCACCTCTGCCGAGGTGCTGCGTGACGCAATGGAGCACCCCGAGCAGTATGCCTCGCTGGTAGTGCGCGTGTCGGGCTTTTCCGCGTTTTACGTCACGCTTGGCAGGGAAGTGCAGGAGGATATTCTGCGCAGAACGCAGCAGGGGTAAGGCATGGCAGAGCTGGTCGTATCCAATATTCAACATTTTTCCACGGGGGACGGCCCCGGCATTCGCACCACGGTGTTTTTAAAGGGGTGCAATCTGCGCTGCCCGTGGTGTCATAACCCCGAAACCGTCTCGCCCCTGCCGCAGACCCTGTATTTCAAGGGCGCGGATCAGACGCGCACGTACGGCACGCGTATGAGCGTGGAGCAGCTGACCGTCGAGCTGATGGAGGACGAGGACTTCTACCGCGCAAGCGGTGGCGGGGTGACAGTCAGCGGCGGTGAGCCGCTCTTGCAGCCGTCAGGCGTTGCAGAGCTTGCAAGCGAGCTTGGCAAGCGCGGCGTGCCCACTATCATAGACACGGCAGGATGCGTGCCGTGGGAGCACTTTGCCGCCGTTCTGGACGCAGCAGATGCATTTTTCTTTGATTACAAGACCCCCGATAGCGCAGCGTACGCGCAGTTTGGCGGCAATGCCGCGCTGATCTATGATAATTTGTGCTGCCTGATCAGGAGCGGCGCATGCGTGCAGGTCAGGATTCCGCTCATTCCGGGCGTCAATACGTCAGAGGAGCAATGCGCAGCCATGTGCGCGCAGCTGCGCGCGGCTGGCGCAAAAACGGTGGATCTTTTGCCCTTTCACCGCATGGGAATAGGCAAATACGAGGCAATGGGGCTGTCCTACGCCTTTGCGGACGTGCAGCCGCTCCCAAGTGACGAGATTGCCCGTATCGAAAGCACGTATAAGCAGTATTTTACAGTCAAAATTGAACGTTAAAGAGGTATGTTATGAAAGTCAAAGCAGCAGTATTTATGGGCCCCCACAAGCCTTTTGAGGTAAGAGAATTTGAAGTGACCCAAACGCCCTCGGGCTATGGCAGATGCTCGCTGATCGCCAGCGGCATTTGCGGTACCGATCTGCATTTTTGCCGCGGTACGCTTTTCGTTGACCCCATGACCATTGTCGGACACGAATTTGTGGGCAGACTGGTGGATTGTGATGCAGCCGAGGCGGCAGCGTACGGACTTTGCGCAGGTGATAACGTGATCGCGGATATTGCCGTGCCCTGTGGCGAGTGCCTGTTGTGCCGCGAGGGCGACGACGCCAACTGCGTGAATATGCAGGTGACCAACGGCGGCAGCATTGAGGTAGCACCCTATATGTACGGAGGATACACCGAGGTCAACTATACGCCTCTTTCCAATCTGGTCAAGATCCCCGCAGAGCTGGATCCTGCCATGGTTGCCACCTTTGCGTGCCCCGGCCCTACCGCCATTCATGCCTTCCGCCTTGCCGATCAAGCAGGCGTCAAGCTGCATAACAAAACGGTAGCCGTGGTGCAGGGTCTTGGACCCGTGGGCTGCTTTGCAGTGCTGTATCTCAAGGCGATGGGCGTGGGCAAGATCTATGCTATCACGGCAGGAGAGAACGCGCAAAGAGAAGCGCTTGCGCTTGCGCTGGGCGCGGACGAGGTGCTGAATCTGACGCGCGAGGGCAAGGATGCCGTTACAAACAAGCTGCAGGCAGAGAACGGCGGTCTTGGCGTGGATATTTGCTTTGAAGCATCCGGTGCGCCCGCAGCGGTCGCACAGGGCATGGATATTCTGCGCAACCGCGGCGTGTACCTCATTCCCGGACAGTACAGCAACAGCGGCGGCATTGAGATCCAGCCGCAGATCATCACCTTCAAGGCGTTGCACATCATCGGCTCGTCGCAGTACTCCATGGTGGACGTCAAGGACTATCTGCAGTTCCTTTGCGCGCACCCCGAGTGCCACGAGACCATTGTATCGCTCGGCAGCCGCTATGCTGTCGCGGACGTCAATAAGGCAATTGAAGACGCCATGTCGGGCAACAACGTCAAAACGCTGCTTGTCAAGGAGTAAAGGAAATTTATGGAACATAAAATATACGCCAGATATCCGCTTGGAAATAAGAGCCGCGCATGGAAGCAGGATCATTTTATTCTGTCCAATTTCTCGGCGCGTGCGAGTGATATGCGCAAGTGTCTGCGCAACTGCAAGGACGCGGGCTTTAACACGGTCGAGATCGGCTGGGCAACCCACGAGCAGGCAGACGAGGCGGTCATTTACTGCGAGCAGGAGGGGCTGGATCTCATTTTTCAGGATCTTTCACGCTACGGCGGTATGCAGCGCTACAGGCATTGCGAGCGTGATGCGCTTTCCGAGGTCATTCGCGAAAAGCGCGCGTATAAGCGATTGATCGGCTATTACATTTGGGATGAGCCGTGGAAGAATGACCAGTTGGAGGCGGCGCGGACCTTGACCGATGAGTGCGAGCGCGAAGCGCCCGATCTGCTGCCCTTTACCGTGGCGATCCCCAGCTACAATCCCGACGATACGTGGGAAAGCGGCACGTTTGCAGCTTACTTGGAGCGGTACGTGACCACCATCAATCCGCCCATTCTTTCGCTGGATTATTATCCCGTGGGCTTGCCCGGTTACACCTTGGAAAAGCAACTGGACGACTCTAAAATGTGGCTTGACCTTGGCTGCATGAAGTTCTTAGGCGAGAAGTACGGGCTGCCGCTTTGGTTCTATTATCAGGGCGTGGATCTGCACAAGGCGGGGTATTTCACCTTCCCCATGATCCGTTCTATGATGTATGCCGCCACCCTGTACGGCTGCAAGGCGTTGCAGCATTTCTCGGCGGTTGGCTCGATCATCGATCAGGACGGCAACAGGGAATGGTCGTTTGAGGATCAGAAGATCATCCACGAGGAGTTCCGCAACCTTGGCGGCACGCTGATGGCGCTGACTTCCAAGCGAGTCATGCACGATCAAACCGTTGACACGGGCTTTGCGGCGTATGCCGAAATGCACGCGACCGAGGCGGATAGCGCGTACCTTGCGGACAAATTGCCGAAGCGCGCGTCGGTTGCCGAGTTCGAGGACGATTACGGCAACGGCTATATCATGATCCTCAACCGCGATTATGAAATCGCGCAATCTTTCAGCCTGCCCCTGAACGGCAATTACCGCCTGTACGAGGTGTCCAAGACCGACGGCTGCCAGTACGTCATCGCGGACAGCACCGACCGCATAGAGGTCACCCTTAACAAAGGCGACGCCGTGTTGTACCGCATCCAAAACGCAAGCGAGGACGCGTTCACGGCGGAGTATCGGTTGATCAAATAAACCAAAAACGAGGCTGTCACGTGCGTGACAGCCTCGATGTTTTATTTGTTTACGTACCAGACAGGCGACAATGCCGCCTCGTCCGAAAGGGGATCGCGGTCCGCGCGGGAAAAGATCAATTCCATGACCTGCTTCATGATGCGCGCGTCGCACGCTTGCACGGGTGCGTCGCCTATGCGACCGTCGGTGATGGCACCGTGGTAACGGAACGCGGTCTCAAACTGTGGGAAACGTGCCGAAATGTCATTGGTAAAGCTGCAGCTGTGACGCTTGACGCGGCGCGTGACCACCTCGCCCGAAGCACGCTTGATCTTAACCTCGGTGGTGTCGTCCGTGATGCGGTTGGGAATCTGCAGCATCTCGTCCACCGCGTGCAAATACGTGTTGCGCGCGTGTGACGTGCCCACCAGCAGCACGTAGCCGCCCATTTCGTAAATCTTGCCGTAGCAGCTCTCGGGCGCAGTACCCGAAATCACGTCAATCTCGCCCGCGGCAAACGCCTCGGCTTGCTCTCTCTCGCCAAACACCACCATGGAATGCGTGGGGTTCTCGGTGCGCACGCCGCGCCCGTCCGAGAGCGCAAAATCGGAAAACGCGCCAAGGCAGGTGTGCGGATCGCTTACGTCCAGCACAATGTCCTTACTAAGATTTGCCCAGGTGTGCGTGGGCACGCAGAAAAGACCGCCCTCGGCAGTAAAGTATTCGATCAGCGCGTCAAGCAGCGTTTGGGCACCCCCATCGATCTGCCCCACAAGGCGCAGAGAGGAGTGCATGAGAACGACGCGGTCACGGGGAAGACCCAGCGCATCGAGCTGCGCGAGGATTTCGGCTTTGGTATACGTATGGCGCATATTGTACCTCTTTTTGATTGGATTTAGATCTCAAACACCCAGTAAGCAAATTCATTTTCGCACATGGCGGGCAGGGTGACGTAGCCAATGCCGTCGTATTCCGAGCGGCAGCCGAGGTGGTAGTGCCCTTGGAATACGGTTTTGACGCAGCCGCTTTGGTTGATCATGGCAAACAGCGAGTCCGCGTTATGCACTCTGTGAACGGGGTCGGCTGCAGGGTCAATGTTCTGGTGCATAAAGAGATAGGTGTCCTCGGTCGTGTCTGCCAGCTTGGCGCGCAGCTGGTCTTCCTCGGGGAAGTAGGTGTCGGTCCAATCCGACCTGCCGGGAGCGTAGGGGCTGCCGTCCTTGAAGTAGCAGGCGTCAAGGAAAAGAAATCTGCGACCCTGCATATGCAGCTCCTTGGTTTGGGGGAGCGCAAGGGCACCGAAAAATTCCTCGCGCGTATAGATTTCTGCGTCGTGGTTTCCGATCAGGCAGACCGTGGGAATGGGCGTGCCGTGCATGATTGCGGCAATGTCCCCAAGGTTGCCAAACTCCTGCTCGCGCGTGTCTTCGGGGTCGGACAAGTCGCCAAGGAATACGATCAGATCGCAGCCCTCGTCTGCAAAATAGGCATAAGCCTCCTTGATCTTGCGCAAGGATTGGTTGTTGTATCTGCGTCCGCACGTCAAGGGCGCGGAGGAATAGTGTGCATCGGTAAAAATGCCAAGCTTCATGGTGTACCGCCTTTCAGGGTTTTCTATATTATAACACAGACGGGGCGAATTGTAAAGATGGAATCAAAGAGAGAAAGGGAATTGTGGGCGGTGCAATGAGGCGGTACAACCAACGCAAAAAGAACACCCTCTGCTGGGGGTCCTTTGCGTTTTGTTTGGTGCCGTTTTGGATGGCATGGAAAAACATTTTTATAGTACTTTGTTCAGAAATGACCGATTCCATTTTCTGCGGTAGGTAGATATTTCAAACTTGATTTTTCTTTTGATATGCTTCTCATGTTCTGCAAAGATAATGGGAATATTATGCAAGGCGTCAGCTATATCAAAAATACGATTCTCATCTTGCTCTTTCAGGCACAGGAGTAATTCGTCAAAGCCTTCGGAAAGAATTTGGTAAGCCAAGGGATTATGTATAATCTTTTGCCCATATACATAAACGTTTTCTTTGGCAACCCAATACCATTCATCTGTGTTTTGTATCGGTACTATCTCAGAAAGAGACTTGCGAATCACATTGATATCAATCAAATTGTCTGTTTGCGGGGTATCTATGATATTTTTGATTCGACTTGCAATTTCATAGTTATATTCATATAAGGGTTTAAAGCGAAACATAACAATTGCACAATGCAGGTCGTAAAAGTCATATTTAACCAATAACATGTTTTCTGCCGCCTTTCTTGCTGTGTGATTTAAGTCAAATCAATAGCGGAATATGCAAATGCATTGAGTTTTTTCTGCAAAGAATAAAACTTCGAAAAGGCTTTGGGATCCGGATCCCAACCAATCCTTCTCAAAAACTTGTGAAATGCGGTTTGCTTCAAGGGCATGCAGAATCTTGTATGATGCTCGGATGTAAAAAACTCATAAAAGGCTTCTGCTCTTGATCTTAAAAAGCACCTGCCTCCTACAACTCTTATGAGTTCTCCGGAGCGGTTTTGTGCTGTTTCTCCCCAAGCCAAGTTGAAATTCCGAACACATTCGTCAAGATGTATTTTCTCGACAACCCCATTGAGATTTTTGTAAATCAGGCATTCGCTGTTTACTTCTATGATGTTTTCAAAGGGAATTTTGATGACCGTTTTTTCATCTTCTATGTGATAAGATTCTTGGATAGCATCATAAAACTCTTGCCAATTCATTGCTGCACCGCCTTTCTAAGTGTATTATAGCATACTTTTTGGGGAATGTAAAGGCAAAGTTGTAGGCGCAAAAATGCTTTATTGGTCGTAGGGGAGCATTCCATATGCTCCCGCGCAGTAAAAAGCACCAACCCGGGCTGCGGCACTAGGGTATTCACGCTTTGCGTGAAGATTCGCACGCTCTCCGCCTGACAAGCGAGCTTGTCGATCTCCGAGCGGCGAATGCGAACCTGATTTTTGCGCACGATGTGCGCAAAAAGCCAGGTGAGAATCTGCCAGTGCCGCAGCCAACGCAAAAAGGACACCCTGTGCGGCACTAGGGTACTCGCCAACGGCGAGAATTCCCACGCCCTGCGCCTGGAGAATGTCTCGCTGCGCGACCCGCTCTCCGATCTTCGGGCGGGGAATGCGAACCTAATTTTTGCGCACAACGTGCGCAAAAAGCCAGGTGAAAATCTGCCAGTGCCGCAGCCAACGCAAAAAGGACACCCTGTGGCGGCACTAGGGTACTCGCCTACGGCGAGAATTCCCACGCCCTGCGCCTGGAGAATGTCTCGCTTCGCGAGCCGCTCTCCGATCTTCGGGCGGGGAATGCGAACC
>JAZRDG010000128.1:0-11984 GCA_045660125.1 Eubacteriales bacterium
TTGGCGACCCGGATGGGGCTCGAACCCACGACCTCTAGCGTGACAGGCTAGCGCTCTAACCAACTGAGCTACCGGGCCAAATGGTGGGAACAATAGGGCTCGAACCTATGACCCTCTGCTTGTAAGGCAGATGCTCTCCCAACTGAGCTATGCTCCCATTTTGGCTGCCGTTCTTGCGACGACTCATATAGTATAGCACGGACCTTTCGATTTGTCAATACTTTTTTTCAACTTTTTTTGATTTTTTTTAAAATGTCTTAAAGATTCAAAAACGGACGGTTTTCGCCGTCCGTTTTTGTGCGTATTAGCCAAACATACTGTCTACATCAGCCTTGCCGAAGTAATATTTCTTGTCACAGAAGCGGCAGCAGACCTCCAGCTCCTCGCCCTTGCCCTCAGCAGCCTGCTCGGCAAGCAGCTTTTCCATCTCGCCCTTTCCAAGCGTGATCAGCGCCTTTTCCACGCGCTCGCGAGAGCAGTTGCAGCGGTACTCCACCTCAAGCTCGTCGAACACGTCGTATTCGATTCCCTCGAGCGCAATGTCCGCAATTTCCAGATTGCTCATGCCGCGATCAAACAGCGAGGACACGTTAGACAGTGCGCTGATATTTTTCTCCAGCGCCTCAACCGTTGCGTTATCCGCAAACGGCAAAAGCTGGATCAGCACGCCGCCCGCCGCACGGCAGGACCAATCGGTATCCACCAGCACGCCCAGCGCGCAAACCGTGGGGATCTGCTCGCTCTGCGCAAAATACGTTGCCACATCCTCAGCGATCTCGCCGCTGACAAGCTCGCAGGAGCCGTTTGTGGGCAGGTCGCCGCCCATATCCTTGATCATAGTCAAAAGTCCCCGGCCGACCGCGCCGCCAACGTCCAGCTTGCCGTTGGATTTGAGCGGCAGATCCACGTTCGGGTTCTGAATATTGCCGCGCACGTTGCCGTAGTAGTCGCTGACCGCCAGCACTCTGCCCGCAGGTCCGTCACCGCCCAGCATGAGCGTGACCGAATCCTCCTTCTCGCCCATCATGCAGCCAATGATCGAGGTCACGGTCATCAGTCTGCCAAGCGTTGCGGTAGCAAGCGGGGTGGTATTATGATAAGAGATCATGGTATTGACGATCTCCTTGGAATTGATTACGTGAATACGCGCGCTGCCGTCACGGGTCATAGCGCGCAAAATGCTTGATGCCATTGTCCTTCTCCTTATTTCTTAGCTCTTGCGGCAAAATACCACCGCTCTGTGTTCTCTTTTGCGGGCGAGCATGCAAAATCCGACCAAACGCCCAGCAGCTCAAAGCCCGCACGCTGCAGCGCGTCCTGTATTTCAGCCAGCTCATAGCACCGCTCGGTCTGCACCTCGTCGGCACGCGTAAAGCTGCCATCCTCTTTTTGCTCAAACAGCGACAGATAGAACTGGCACAGGCGCGTCTGCGGATCGTAAGCATTTTGCCAGCCGCAATAGATCTCGCTTCTCTTGCCGTCCTCATCCTCCAGCACGTCCTCCAAAATGTAGGCGCGGTCGCCGTACACCTCGCGGAATCGGTAGGGGGTATTCATATCAAACAAAAACAGCCCGTCCGGGTCAAGGTAGTTGTGCACGCAAGCAAAGCAAGCGTCCAGATCCCCGTCCCCCGTCAGATAATTGAGGCTGTCCAAGCAGCAGGTCACAGCGCCCACCGTGCCGTACAGCTCAAAGGCGCGCATATCCTGCAAAATAAACAAGGGGCGCTTTTCAAGCGCCTCGTCAAGGTCACTTGCAAGCATAGCCTCGCAAAGCATTTCCTCGCTGCCGTCCGCGCCGATCATATCATAGCCGCGGCGCGCAAGCTCCAAGGTCATTCTGCCCGTGCCGCAGGCAAGATCCAGCAGCAAAACGGGGCGCGTGGGCAGATATCGGTCAAAACAGACTTCAAAAAAATCCGCCCACGCGCCGTAGTCAAGCTCTGCGTTGAGTTTGTCGTATACGCGCGCAATCGCGCCGTAGCCGTCATACGCCGTCATATAAATTTCTCCGTTTTTCTCTCTTTTCAATGTCGTCCAGCACCTTAAGATAGCCGTCGCTGCTGTACTTGAGGCAGCGGTTGACGCGGCTGATGGTAGCGGTGCTCAGCCCTGTAGTCGAAGCGATCTCGTTATAGATATGTCCGTCACGCAGCATTTTGGCAGCTTGCATACGTCTGGACATTTCCTGCAGCTCGGCAGGCGTGCAAAGATCGGCAAAAAAATCATAGCAGTCTTCAACGCTCTCCAAAGTCAGTATGCCCTTGAACAAATATGTCAGCTTCTCATCCCTCTCGACGTTACCCATAACATCCTCCGTGTTTTGTTTTTTCGGGAATTGCGTAATATTGTACAAAAAGTTTATCATGTGTTTAAAATTATTATAACATTTCCCGATGCATCTGTAAAGGGCATTTTTGAAAATTTACAATTTTCTTTGCACAAAATTTTGTAACAAACCATTGATATGCGTCAATTTCTTATTGACTTTGGCGTCGAAATGCGGTATAATATGGAATATAAGAAAAAACATATACCGATCCGGGAGTTTATAATGGAAATCAAAGTTGGAAAAAAGATCAAATTGCTCAGAAAAAAGAACGACGTAACGCAGGACAAGCTGGCGGCGCACCTTGGCGTGACCCCTCAGGCGGTTTCCCGTTGGGAGAGCGAGACCTGCTACCCCGATATTGAATCCCTGCCCGCCATTGCCGACTTTTTCGGCGTGAGCATGGACGAGCTGATGTGCTACGACTCCTTGCAAAAGGAGCAAAAGGTAGCCGAATACATTCAAAAGGTGGAGGCTCTTTACGACCGCGACGAGCTTGCCCAGGCTCTGGCACTGCTGCGCGAGGCGGTTGCAGAAATTCCCTCCTCGCACGAGCTGCAGCTGGAGCTGGCATCCACGCTCTCTGCCATCAACGCGGACGGCAAGCCCCGTCGCGCAGACATGCAGGAGGCTGTCTCGCTTTGCATGCACATTCTGGAGGATTGCACCGACGACCTGATCCGCGACCGCACCAAAAAAACGCTTTGCGACATCTACTCGCACCAGCTGGGTGACGATGAGCGCGCGCAGGACATTGCCAACAAGCTGCACAGCATGAGCTTTTCCAAGGAGATCGTCAAGGCGACCGTGCTGACAGGCGAGGTGGCATTCAACCAGGCGCAGGAAAACCTGATTTTGTTTGCAGACAACATGTGGTGGCACATGTACAACATCGCTTGCGTGCCCGACATTGCAGGCGATCACTACACCGTGGACGAAAAAATCGCCATTCTGCAAAAGGCTGTGGATCTGTTCCACCTGCTGTTTGGCGAGAACGATCTGCTTTACTACCACGACAGACTCGCCAACTCCTACCGTCAGCTGGCAATGTTCTATCTCATGAAGGGCGACAAGGCAGCGGCGCTTGATTGCGCAGAAAAGATGGCAGATCACGCCATTGCCTACGATACCCGTCCCGAAAACGCGACCTACACTTCCCTGCCCATCAACTGCGTGCAGTACCAAAAGGAGACCGAGGGCGCGACCAAGTGCGCAAAGCTGCTGGCAGGCAGATTTGGCAGCCGCATCTGGGCGCCCATTCGCGATACCGAGCAGTTCCGCGCCATCGTGGCACGTATGAGCGAGTTTGCGTAAAACCGAATAAAACACAACAGGGTTGCCGCACGGCAGCCCTGTTTTGCGGTTTAGAAAAGTAGTTGCCGCCTGTGCGGGCGATCACTGATCGCCCCTACGGCTGTTTGTGTTGTGATTTGGGTATCATGTAATTCCAACGCACTCCGCTGTAGGGGCGATCAGTGATCGCCCGCACAGGCACAAAGAACTCAAAAAGTAACCCGCCGAGCACTCGGCGGGTTGCTTTAATTTAATCCTCTTCTACAGGCTTTCCCTTGATCAACACCTGCGCCCTGCCGTTTTTGGCAACGACCAAAAGCGCTTGCGTGTCGCCTATGCGGAACGCCTCGCGGCGCGCAAGTCCGAAAAACAGAAACTTGCTTGACAGCCCGAAGGTCTCGCCGTCAATCGTCACAGCCATTTTGCCCGAAATGGGTCTGCACGCGTATTCGATCTCGTGCGCGACCTCGTCTTCGATCACCGTCCAATGCTGCTTGATGCGGCTCTTTTTTCTCAATTTGCAATAATTATACACGCCCGCGACTCACTTTCCGTAATTCTCAAAGTACTCATTGGCTGCAAAATCCTTCTTTTCGGTAAACTTTGCACGGATATCGGCAAGGCTGCCCGTATAGATCAGGTAGCTGTACTCCAGCGGCACAAAGCTTTGCAGCTTGATCGCCTTGATGGGTGCTACGTAGTTGGTTGCGGCGTCGTGCGGCTCCTTGGTGCCGTTATAGGCGTGTCTGCCGCCGATCAGCATATCAACACCGGGCACGTAAAGACCGATGCCCCAATCGTTATCGTCGGTCCAAGCGCACCACGTTTCGGTGTCGCCCTTGGGCAGCGGGAAGCGATGGCGCGGCCAGTCCTCGGGCCAGAAGATCAGATCGCGGCGCACAGACAGCTCGTCACCCGTCCAGGGCTTCTCCTTGTCATAGAACCAGAAATTGCCCAGATAGCTGATGGTATAGAACGCAGGCACCTCCTGCCCTGCCTTGGGATGCTCCCAACCCGAGAAATCCACAAAGCGGTTATCTACGCGCACCACGTCACCGTCAAACGCATAGACGTTTTCCATATAAGAGGGCGTATACCAAGCCTCGTGTCCCCAATCGCGCGGACGGCACTTGACGTACACGCTGTCCTCCTTGATCTCCAGATCCACCAGCTTGCTCTTGGCGTTGGTGCGGTCACCGCCCTGTACGGGGTTATAGTTCCAACGGTTGCCCATA
The DNA here is from genome assembly GCA_045660125.1 of Eubacteriales bacterium. Lineage (GTDB taxonomy): Bacteria > Bacillota > Clostridia > Oscillospirales > CAG-272 > SVQP01. The sequence goes on from JAZRDG010000128.1 coordinate 4,858, forward strand.
AATTCACCGCATACGAAGGGAGGCTCACCCGTGCCGTAATAGGATTGCTGCACAAGTCTGCCGGTATCGAAATTATTGAGCAGGTTGCCAAGTCCCTCGGGGGCATTCTTGTCCACAAAGCAAGAAAGTCCGCCGCCCCAGGCAAGCTCAATGCCCACGCGGTACAGCTCGTTTTCCATATAGTAGGTCTCGCCCGCATATACGGGAATGGTATCGGTGCTCAGCGCGTGCAGCTTGATGTGCGAGCCGCCCTTGATAAAGTCCACCTGCACGTCCACGGGAGCCTTTGCCACCTTGCCTGCAAGATAGCCGTCGATCAGACAACGGAAGGTCTTGTTTTCCCCTGCTTCAAGGAAAAAGTCCTCCGAGTAAGATGCGTCGTCCAAATAGTAGGTCAGCGTGCCCTTTACGGCAGCGTCTGCGCTGTACGTCAGCGTGTATCTGTTAAAGGTATTGTTCTGCTCAAATCTCATATTCATACTCCTTTCGGGGGGATTGTCTTCATTATATCGCATTTGGTGAGATTTGTCAAGAAATTCGCAAAAAACGCCTTGCGTTCTATACTTTTTGTGAATGTAAGGTGAATTATGACGCATAACCCTTTACAAATTGCGGGATATGCTTTATAATGTATAATGATAAAATAGTATCATGAGAATTGTTTGCAAATCGAGGTAGGTATGGCATTCATTGAATTTGACAAGGTTAATAAAATATACCGCACGGGACAGGTGGAAATTGCCGCTTTGCGCGACGCTTCCTTTGAGATCGAGGCAGGCGAGATCTGCGTGATCGTGGGCGAGAGCGGCGCGGGCAAGACCACGCTGCTTAACATCCTGGGCGGCATGGATACGCTGAGCAGCGGAAACGTGCGCTTTGACGGGCGCGAGGTTGGCTCGTTCTCTGTCAAGCAGCTCTCGCAGTACCGCAGACGCGAGGTGGGATTTGTGTTCCAGTTCTATAACCTGATCGGCAATCTGACCGCGCTTGAGAACGTGGAAATGGCGGCGCGCTTGGAAAAGGGCTCGCTCTCTCCCGCAGAGGTTTTGCGCGACGTGGGACTTGGCGATCGCCTTTCCAACTTCCCCTCCCAGCTCTCGGGCGGTGAGCAGCAAAGAGTTGCCATTGCGCGCGCACTGGTCAAAAACCCCGGGCTGCTGCTTTGCGACGAGCCCACGGGCGCTTTGGATTACGAGACGGGTAAAACCATTCTTTCGCTTTTGCAGCGCAGCTGCCGTGAGCGCGGCACCACCGTGGTCATCATTACGCACAATCAGGCACTCTGCCCCATGGCAGACCGCGTCATCCGCGTCAAAAACGGCTCTGTCGTCAGCTGCGAGTGCAATCCCGATCCCACGCCGATCGAGCAGATCGAGTGGTAAAAACATCGCTTTAAATTTGGAGGTCTTATGAAATTCCCCTTTGGAAGGGCGGCGTGGCGCGAGATCAAGACCCACCCGGGCAGATACGCGGCAATTCTTGCCATCGTAGCGCTGGGCGTAGGCTTTTACGCAGGTCTTTTCGTGATCGAGGACGCCATGCTCGACACCACAAACAGATATATAACGGAATATAACCTGTACGACTTTTCGGTGTCATCTACCTTGGGACTTTATGAGCAGGACGTCAAGGAGCTGGAAAGGCTTGACGGTATCAAGCGTGCGGAGGGCGTGATCACAGCGGACGCCATTTGCCAAGGAAACGCAGAGCAGATTTTGCGCTTTATGAGCATTCCCGAGCATATAGGCATCCCCGAGGTGGTTGCAGGACGCATGCCCCAGTCGCCCGACGAGTGCCTTGCCGACAGCGCACGCTATACCGAGGACGACATCGGCAGCAAGATCCGACTCAAGGACGCAGACACCGAGGTGTTTGCTTATGAAGAATACACCGTAGTGGGCATCGGTCACTCGGTAGAGTACCTCAATTATCAACGCGGCAGCACCGCGCTGGGCAGCGGATCGGTCACAGCCTTCTGCTATATCCCGCGCGAGGGCTTTGCGGCAGAGTATTTCACCGCCGTGCATCTGGATGCCGAAATCGAGGGCTATATCTATTCCGACCAATACCGTGACGCCGTCAAGCAGCTCAAGGACGCCGTTTCGGACAAGCTGACAGAGCTTGCCACGCAGCGCGGCATTACCCTGATCGAGCAGGCGCACGCCGAGATCGCCAAGGGCGTTGCCACCTACGAGCAAGCCAAGGCAGATCTTGCCAAGGCAAGAGCCGAGGCTGAGCAGAAATTTGCCGAGGCGCAGCTGCAGATCGAGGACGGTCGCGTGCAGCTTGAAGCGGCAAAAATCGAGCTTGCCGAGACCGAGAAGAAAATCGAGATCGCGCTGGCAAAGGCAACCGTGGATATGAATGCCGCTATGGCAGAGGCTGACGCGCTGATGGCGCGCGCAGACGCGATTGCAAACACGGTGGATTACGACAAATACCTGGAAGTCACCGATGCGCTGACGCAGCTGGAGGAAGCACGCGTCAATTTGCGCAGACTGATCGAGCAAGATCCCAAAAACAAGCAGTACCCCGACTTACTTGCAAGAGTGGAGCTCAAGCAACAAGAGATCGTGGACGAATACGCCTTGCTGCTTGCCACCATGAGCTACTACCACGACCTGCGCACCAAGGCACAAGACATTCGCGATACCGCGCAAAAGGCCTTTGACAACCTGGATCTTGCCTCCAAGGGCTTGATCACCATGCAAAAGCTGGAGATCACCAACGCAGAGACCGATCTGACCATTGCGGAAAAGCAGCTCAACGCAGAAAAGATCAAGGCAAACAAGGAATTCACCAATGCGGAAAAGCAGCTGGAGCAGGCGCTGGAATCGCTCAAGCTGCCCGACGATATGGACGCGCTGACCTCTCCGCAAACCTACGTGCTGACGCGTGAGCAAAACGTTGGATACGTCAGCATGGAGACCGACTCCACCATCATCTCGGGCGTGGTCGTGGTCTTCCCCGTATTCTTCGTGTTGGTTGCCGCACTGGTATGCTCCACCGTCATGACCCGTATGGTCGAGGACGAGCGCACCTCGCTTGGCACGCTCAAGGCACTTGGATACGACAAGCGCGCACTCATGGCAAAATACCTGATCTACGCAGGCTCTGCCTCGCTGATCGGCTCGGTGTTTGGCTACTTTGCAGGCACGTTCGCCATGCCGCGCATGCTTTGGATGGCGTATATCCTGATGTACGACTTTACAGATTCGCTGATCTACGTTTTCAATCCCGTTTTGCTGATCTGCTGCGTTATCGTAGCACTGGTCTGCTGCATGGGTACGGCAGCCCTTTGCGTGCTTTCCGCCGCAGGGCAAATGCCTGCGCAGCTCATGCGTCCGCGTGTGGATGCATCGGGCAAGCGCGTATTCTTTGAACGCATCCCCTTGCTCTGGAAGCCCCTTCCCTTCCTTTCCAAGGTTGCCCTGCGCAACATCTGGAGATACAAAAAGCGCCTGATGGTCATGATACTGGGCATTGGCGGCAGCACCGCGCTGCTGGTTGCGGGCTTTGGACTGACAGACTCGATCAAGCCGCTGGCATCCTACCAATGCGACGAGATCTATCAATACGATTACGAAATCACCTTTGACGGTCCGCAGGACGCAGACACGCTGGCAGCCTTTACCGAGCGCTGCGGCGAGCACGTAAGCACGATGATGACCATGCATCAATCCGAGCAGGATATCACAAGCGAGCACGGCAGCCACAAGGCAACGCTGCACGTTTGCGACACGTTGGAGGGCTATATCAACCTTTTGCGCGACGGTCAAGCCGTTGCATTTCCCGAAGCGGGACAGGCGGTGATCAACACGCGCCTTGCCGAGCTTTTGAAGGTACGCGAAGGCGACGCGCTGACGCTTGCCTCGGAGGACGGAGAAATCTCGGTGACGATAGGCGGCATTGTGGATAACTACATCGGCAACGTCGTATATATCGGCACGCAAACCTACCAAAACGCGACCGGCAAGCTCCCCGCGCTCCGCACGGCGCTGCTGAGCGCTCCCGAAGGCGCGGAAATCGGCGCAACGGCAGCTTGGCTGCGCTCGGACGAGGCAGTAACCTACGTTGAAGAGATCGACGCACAAAGAGACATGATCACCAACATGATGAAGAGCATGAATTACGTGATCGTGACCATCATCGTCTGCGCAGGCGCGCTTGCTTATATTGTACTGTTCAATCTGACCAACATCAACATCACCGAGAGAATGCGCGAGATCGCAACGCTGCGCGTGATCGGTCTTTACCGCGGTGAGACCCGCAGATACGTCATGACAGAAAACTACGTGCTCTCGGTCGTGGGAGCACTGGTCGGCTTGCCCGTGGGAATCCTGCTGCATCGCTACGTCATGGCGCAGATCGTGCTGGAGTCGATCACCTTCCCCGTTACCATTGCCCCGATCAGCTACCTGTATTCCTTTGTGCTGACCATTCTGTTTGCCGTGCTGGTGGGACTGGCACTGCGTCCGCGTATCGATCACATCGATATGGCGGAATCACTCAAATCCGTTGAATAATTTTTGATAAGGAGACATAAAAAATGACAAACGTAAGAGCAGAAATTCCCGCAAAATACAAGTGGGACATGACCAACATCTACAAAACCGAGCAGGATTTTGACGCGGACTACCAAAAGGCAGCCGACATGATCGCAGCTTTCCCCGCTCACGCCACCACCATGAGCGAGAGTGCCCAGGGTCTGCTTGCCATGTTCACCGACATGGTGGCTATGATCCGCGTAGTTGAAAAGCTTTACATGTATGCGCACCTCTCCTCGGACGCAGACACCACCGATAACCACTACCTTGCACTGATGGGCAAGATGCGTAACCTGTTCAACAAGCTGGGCGTTGCGTCCTTCTTCGTAACCCCCTCGCTGATCCGCCTGGATGAGAACACCATCAAGGCATGGATGGAGGAATGCCCTGCTCTGCGTGATTTTGAGCGCGACATTTGGCTGGCACAGCGCGAAAAGCCCCACACGCTCTCGGACGAGTGCGAGAAGCTGATGGCAGATATGCAGAGCGGCATGGGCGCTGCTTCCAACGTTCGCTCCATCTTTGCAAACGCAGACCTGCAGTTTGGCAAGATCAGGGACGAGAACGGCAAGCTCGTACAGCTCAATGACGCTACCTACGTGACCAAGCTGATGTCCTCCGAGCGCCGCGTACGCCGCGCAGCATTCACCACGCTCTACAAGACCTACACCCAGTACGGCAACACCTTTGCAACCCTTTACAACGCATACGTAAAGGAAAGAACCACCGTAGCACGCGTGCGCGGCTACGAGGATAGCCTGACCGCATCCGTTTTCCGTGACGAGGTTACCCCCGAGATCTACAACAACCTGATCAACACCGTTGGCGAGAATCTGAACGTACTGTTTGACTACTACGCGATCAAGAAGAAGGCGCTGGGCGTTTCCAAGCTGCACCTTTACGATATCTACACGCCCCTGATTGCAGAGTGCGAGAAGGAATACAGCTTTGAGGAAGCAACCGACGAGGTGCTCAAGACTGTTGAGATCTTTGGTTCCGAGTACCACGACACGCTGGAAAAGGGCATCAAGGAGCAGAACTGGGTAGACGTTTACCCCTCTCGCGGCAAGCGCGGCGGTGCATACAGCTCGGGCTGCTACGACACCCAGCCCTACATGCTGCTCAACTTTGTGGGCACGCTGGATAACGTTTCCACCTTTGCACACGAGTCGGGTCACTCCATGCACTCCTACTTCTCCCGCAAGTACAACCTGCCCCAGAACTCCAGCTACACCATTTTCGTAGCAGAGGTTGCATCTACCGTAAACGAGCTGCTGTTCTGCCACCGCAAGCTGCGCGAGAGCGACAGCAAGGAAGAAAAGCTGGCGATCCTGAATCAGATCATGGAGACCTACAAGGGCACGCTGTACAGACAGACCATGTTTGCAGAGTTTGAAAAGACCGCGCACGCAATGGTTGAGGGCGGCGCTACGCTGACCAAGGATCTGCTTTGCAAGACCTACTATGACATAGTTTGCAAGTACTTTGGCCCCGGCGTGGTTTGCGACAAGGAGATTGCAAACGAGTGGATGAGAATTCCCCACTTCTACACCAACTTCTACGTATACAAGTACGCAACCTGCATTTCTGCAGCATCCACCATTGTACACCGCATTGAGACCGAGGGCGAGGCATACATTGGCCAGTACATTGACTTCCTCAAGTGCGGCGGCTCCAAGTCTCCTTTGGACAGCCTTTTGGTTGCAGGCATTGACATGCGCGATCCTCAGGTGATCAAGAACGCGATTGACGATTTTGCTGCCACCATTGCGCAGTACAAGGAGCTTTCCAAGTAAGACATGGGACTTTTCAAGAGAATTTTCAAGCCCAAGAAGCCTGACTCCAAGCGTTTCCGCCGCGAGATGGCGGAGCAGATGTGCGGTCACCATATCCGATACGTAACCGAGAAGCGCAACGGCGTGGACGAAGTAATCGGACGCAACGGCGGATTGAACATTCGCGACGACGAGCTTTTGGTATTTGCCAGCGCGGACGTGATATTCCGATGCAAGATTGATGACATGCAAGCCTGGGAGCTGCTGAGCAAGGATGGCGTAGTCATCACCGCACCCGACTTAGAGCACGGCGGCGTGGAGAGAACCATTATCGTATTTTACGTATACTATCGCTAAATCAAAACACCCCTGCCGCATCGCGGCAGGGGTGTTTCACGTCTTGCTCAACCGCCACCATACGGTAGAGTTTTATTCGGATAAAAGTTTTCGCCCGCCTTTTTCAAAAGGCGGCGGGGCTGTGGGGGCAGCCCCCCAACTCGCCCGTCGCAACGGGCGAAACCTCTTTTTCGGCATTTCTTTGGTTCTTTCTTTGTGCCTACTTGCTCAAAGAAAGAACGGAATGAATTAGGACGGCTGACATTGAGGTAATTCTCTCCGTTCTTTTTTGACGGAGTAGCCGCAAAAAAGAACCAAAAAACGGCGATGGAAATGTTTCGCCTCTGCGGAGGCGACGAGGGCTACGCGCCCTCGACCGCGCCGCCTTTTGAAAAAGGCGGGCGAAAACTTTCATAAGGAGCTTGTCCGTGTGGTGGGGGCAAAAAGCCCTGCGCGTTCCCGCGCAGGG
>JAZRDG010000129.1:0-7778 GCA_045660125.1 Eubacteriales bacterium
TTTTGTGGGGGGGGGGGGAGCACCCCCCCCCCCTCTCTTATCTAAAAAAAATAAACTCCGCCAGCGGCTGTGCGGTTGGCGTATGATTTTGTTTATGGGGGAAAATTACTGACCCTGTGCCTCGATCAGAGCGCCCAGCTGTGCACGCAGAGCTGCGAACTGCTCCTGGTCGGTGCTGTACTGACCGACGCCGGTGGTCCACTGGTTGATGATCGCGTCCACAACGTCCTTGCCGTACTTCTCTTCCAGAATGGTCAGGTACTCATAGTCCTCGATACCGTCACGTACGCACTCCAGTCTTACACAGCCGACAGGCTCGGGCTGTGCGAAGTATACGCCGCTATAAAGCAGGATACCGTTGCCGTAAACGTCAACGTTATTCTCTGCGCTGACCTCGTGCAATGCGTCCATACCGTACAGGAACTCGTCTGCGGAGGGAACGTACCACTTGGTAGAGCCGTTGGTCCAGTCATTGACCAGGTAATACAGGAAGCCGTCCACGTTGTACAGCTTCTGCTGCCAGAACAAAGTACGCACGTTGACTGCCTCGGTATCAATGATCAGCGTGATCTCGGGCTGAGAGGGTCTTCTGGTGACGTACCACCACAGCTCGTCGCCGCCCTCTTGCTCTGCCCACATACGGTCTCTGAACGAGCCAAGCTTCTGCTCGGTCACGATAGAGCAGCCGTAGGTCAGGGTGCGATCGTTGTACCATTCTGCAAAGGTGTTATAGAAGAAGGTCTTAGGGCACCATACGTTGACGTACTCGGAAACGTAGGAGAAGAAGTCACCGCCTGCTACGTTGTAGTTGACGTGCATGGGCACGATCAGCTTGTAGCCGGGGAAGGTTTCGCTCAGCAGCTTGCCGTAGTTGTTAACGTCGTCCAGTCTGCCCGTGTTCAAGGGCTCGTCTACGGGATAGAAGTAAGCCTTATCCAGCCACTCCTGCTTCTGAGACAGGAACGCATATGCGTTTGCGGTGTTGGATGCGGTCAGCTGCTTGCTAAAGCCAAGAGGCTGGAATGCAACCACTCTGGGGTTATCCAGATAATCGACAAATCTCGGATCGGAGAAGGAACCGTCCTCGTTGCCAAAGGGCAGATCGTATGCGCAAACGCGGTTTGCGAGCATGTAATCATAGTAAGTCTGGTACAGATTCTTGCCCTGTGCATTGGTCAGAATGCCGTTCCAGTCCTTATAGGAAAGGTAAATGTCGAAAGAGCCCAACGACATCAGCGTCTTGCAGGAGGTTTCCTCGGGCAGCTCAAAGTTCCACACGTATGCAAATACGGTGACCTTCTTGACCTCGTTGCCGTCCTTATCCACAACGCGTACGGTTGCGCTGTACTCACCGGGCTTGCTGTCCAGCTTGGTGGTTGCCTTGATGACAAAGGTCTGGTTCTCGCCGCCCTTGATATCAAAGCCGTTATACTTCTGCAGCAGGGGCATAGCTTCGCCGCCACCGTTGCCGCCGTTTACCCAATTCAGATATTCCTCATTGGGCTCGTAGGTGACGGGAGGCAGCGCCTCAATCACGCGCTCGCCGTCTACGTTGAAGTAGTAGCCCCAGAACAGCTCGGTGGTCAGAGTGTCGCCCGACTCGTTAGTAAAGTCGGAAACGTACACCTTCAGACCCTCAACGTCCTTTTCGGTGCCCAGAATGAACTGGCAGCCCTCGATCTCGTTCTTGGCAAGCAGGATCTGATAGGTCAGCTTGCCCGAGGAGGTGTTGTCGTTCTGGGGAGTACGGTTGTACAGGTTTTCAAACCAGTAAGAAAGGCTTGCATCCTCTTTTTCCGCAGTCTCGGGGGTATAAGTATCAAACTTGGTGGTAGGCAGCTTGGCGGATTCCAGCAGCTTTTCTGCCTCGGTCTTTGCCTGCTCGCCTGCAATGACACCGATCTCGGTCCAGTCGATATCAAACAGCTTATAGAAAGCCTCATCGTTCTCAAGGAACTGGATCTCTGCGATGTGCAGCGTCTCGCCCTCGGCAAGTGCGCTTGTCATATAGTCAAAGCGGAAGCCGTTGACGTTGCCCTTCCAATCCGCAAACGAGGACAGATCAAACAGTACGTACTGCCAATCGGTGCTGCCAAGATCGAAGGACGAGGTGGTCATCAGTCCGGGGGTTGCACCCGAGGTCTTGCCCGAGTAGAAGAACAGCTCGAACGTACCGGTGGAGCAGTTGACGTTTCTGACCTTGAGTACGACGTACTTATAGTCCTCTGCCTTGACGGCATCCATGCCTGCAGCCTTGTAGAACTTCTTGAAATTGAAGCTGACGCAGGGGTCGGTTGCACCTGCCACGCTTGTGGAAAGCACGGCATACTGCTCGCCGTCCGCATCCTGCTCAACAGTTACCTTGACCTGATTTGCACCGGAAAAGAAGCTCTTGAGATCATCTGCTTCAACAGCGTTGAAATCCGCAATGACCGAATTGATCACGGGAATTTCGGGAACAGTGGTTTCTTCCTCAGAGGGGTGCTCGCTCGTATCCTCGGTAGTGCCCTCGGTTTCGCCTTCGGTCTCGCCCTCGGTAACTTCCTCGGTGGTGCTCTCACCTACGGTCGTTTCATCCTGAGGATCTGTCGAAGGCTGGCAAGCTACCAGTACGCACGACAGCATGACGCACGCAAGCATACTTGCAAGCAAGATCAGGGGGAGTGATTTTTTCATGTGTTATCTCTCTTTCTGTGATGATCAATAAGGAATAAGATCGTTGACCTCATCCATAGTGTTAAAGAATGCGACGTAGGCAAAGGTGACGGTGTCGCCGCTCTCAGCCATATCAAGACCAAAGCGCAGATATCCAAGCGCTGCAGCGTCTGCATCGTAAGCAAAGGCTTCTTCTGCCATGTTGATGATCAGATATCCCCACTCATCGCCCTCGGTAGCAAAGATTTCTGCCATGACGTTGTCAATAGCGCCCGTTGCAGCGTCGCCCTCTGTACCCAAATACAGCTTGACGCGGAAGTCATACTTGGTCTGATACTTGATGACCATGATATCGCCAACCGTGGTGGGCTGCTTGAGCAGGTAGCAATAGGGGTCCCAGACGTCGTTGGTACCCATGCGGAACAGCGCGGTAATGCTGCCGTCGGGATTTTCGGTCATACCGCCAAAGTCACTCCAGTCCTGCTGGGGGTTGTTGGCAGCCTCGATCATAGCAGCTGCATCCAGGAAAGTAACAGCGGCAGCCTTGATCTCCTCAACGGTAGGCTCGGGCATCTTGGTCTGCTCCTCGGTAGTCTCTTCCTCGGTGGTAATCTCCTCGGTGGTAATTTCCTCGGTGGTCTCTTCTTCGGTGGTAAGCTCTTCGGTGGTGATTTCCTCGGTGGTCTCTTCCTCGGTGGTAAGCTCTTCGGTGGTGTCAACGGTTTGCTCGGCAGGGGTGTCGCATGCTGCAAAGCACAATACCAATGCCAGTGAAAGTGCGATCAAAAGCAGAAACCTTTTCATTTTGCTCACCTCATATTTGTTTTTGTATATTCATGATATCACATTTACGTAGCAAATGCAACGATTTTTTAAAAAATCAGTTGACAAATTGCGCGCCGTACAACGAAGCGTAAAATCCTTTTGCTGCAAGCAGCTGCTCGTGCGTGCCCTGCTCGATGATGTTACCGTCCTTGAGCACCAGAATATTGTCCGCGTGCTGTACGGTGGACAGGCGGTGCGCAATGACAAAGCAGGTCTTGCCGCGCATCAGCTCCATCATCGCGTCCTGGATCTGCTGCTCGGTGCGGCTATCCACGTTGGAAGTCGCCTCATCCAAGATCAGCATAGGCGCATGCGAGAGCATGGCGCGTGCAATCGTGATCAGCTGGCGCTGACCCTTGGAAAGGTTGACGCCACCATCCGACAGCTGGGTCGCATACCCTTGCGGCAGCGACATGATAAAGTGGTGAATTCTTGCCTTTTTGGCAGCCTCGATAACCTCCTCATCGGTCGCGTCCTGTCTGCCGTAGGCAATATTGTCGCGCACGCTGCCGCCAAACAGCCAAGTATCCTGCAGCACCATGGTAAAGCTCTTGCGCAAGCTGTCGCGCGTTGCGTCGGTGATCGGCACGCCGTCAAACGTGATCTCGCCTGCGTCAATATCGTAAAAACGCATGAGCAGGTTAATAATGGTGGTCTTGCCCGCGCCCGTCGGGCCAACGATGGCAACCGTTTGTCCCGGCTCGACCTTGACCGAAAGTCCGTGCAAGATCTGCTTTTCAGGCACGTACCCAAATTCCACGTTCTCCAAGGTCACCTGTCCCTTGGCGTCCAGCGCCACGGCATCCTGCTTATCCGCAGGCTCGGTGGGTTGGTCGATCACGCCAAACACACGCTCGGCTGCCGACAAAGCACTCTGCAGCTCGCTGAAAATGTTGGCAAACTCGTTGATCGGTCCTGCAAACTTGCGCGCATACTGTACAAACGCGCCCATATCGCCAAGTTTGATGATGAAGAGCGGATTGGTGATCGCACCGCCCAGCCAGAACATATAAAAGATACTGCCAAGCAGCGTGATCAGCGCAATAGACAGGTTGCTGACAAAGTTGACGGTAGGGCCGATGACCGAGCCGTGATAATCTGCCTTATAGTACGCACCGCACGCCTCGGCGTTGCGCACGTCAAAGCGGTCGGTAATCACCTGCTCCTTGCCGTAGGTGCGTATGGTCTTTTGTCCCGACAGCATTTCCTCGGCAAAGCCGTTCAGCTCGCCCAGCTTTGCGGAGCGCGCACGGAACAAAGGACGAATGTGCGTGGACTTGTACTTGGTAAAGATCAGCGAGATCGGTACGGTAATGACGAACACCAAGATCAGCACGGGTGAGATGGTCAGCATCATGACAAACGAACCCACCACCGTGATCGAGTTTGCGCAAATGGCAAGCACGTCATTGGAAAGAGATGCGTTGAGCGTATCGATATCGTAGGAAAGGCGGCTGACGATCTCACCCGTCTGGTGGGTATCGAAAAATCCCACGGGCAGATCGGTCAGGTGGTCAAATACCTGCTTGCGCATGGTATACGTGATGCGCTGGCTGAGGTTGACCATGACAATGGAGAGCAGATAGGACATGACACCCGACAGGATATAAAACGCGATCATCAGAGCGCAGAACAGAAATACGCGCTCAAAATCCACCTCGCCGGGGCCTACGATGGCATCGATTGCCTTGCCCGAAAGCTTGGGACCCGCCAGAGCCAGCACGTTTGCCGACATCATCAGGAAAAACGCGAGCAGCACAAGTCCGGGATAGCGGAACATGTACTTGCACAGGCGCACCAGCGTGCGTCTGCGCTGCGCAGGCGTCATGGGAGTCTTTTGCGGCTTTTGTCCGTTAGTCAAGCAAAGCACCTCCCATCTGCGAATCGCGGATCTCGCGGTAGACGGGGCAATTTTCAAGCAGCTGCTCGTGGTTGCCCTTGCCGATGATCTTGCCCTCATCCAAAACCAAGATCAGATCGGCATGCATGACCGAGCTGACGCGCTGCGCCACCACCACGGTGGTCGTGCCCGCGAAATGCATACGCAGATCGCGGCGCAAGGCGGCATCGGTCTTATAGTCAAGGGCGCTTGATGCGTCGTCCAAGATCAGAATCTCGGGCTTGCCCGCAAGTGCGCGCGCGATCAGCAGTCTTTGACGCTGGCCGCCCGACACGTTAGTGCCCTTGGAGGTCAAAAGGTGATCAACGCCCTCGGGGAACGCGGACACAAACTCCTCTGCCTGCGCCACGCGCAAGGCAAGAGCAAGATCCTCGTCTGCTACCTCTCTGCCAAAGCAGATATTCTCGCGCACCGAATCGGCATACACAAAATCATTTTGCATTGCCGTGCCGAACATGCCGCACAGCTCCTCATGGCTCATGCCGCGCACGTCGTGTCCGCCAATGTAAATGCTGCCCTTGTCAGGATCGTAATTGCGCAGCAGCAGGCGCAGCAAGGTGCTCTTACCGCTACCCGTTGCACCGATGATGCCCAAGGTTGCACCGCGCGGCAGCGAGAACGAGATGTCCTCCAGGTCGTTCTGCTCGCCGTTATAGGAGAAGGACACGTTCTCGAACACGATGTGATCCGAGGTGGGCAGCGGCAATCCGCCGTCCTCGGGCGCAAGCTCGGTGGGCGCTGCCATGACCGTTTCAATACGGTTGGCAGACGCGATACACTTGGTGGACATGATGAAAATACGGTTGATGACGATCATGGCGTTGGAGATCAGCGTGAAATACTGAATAAACGAAATGATCTTACCCTGCATGGTCAGATCCACGTCAACCAAAAACGCACCCACCAAAACCACTGCCACAAGTCCTGCGTTGAGCAGAATGGTGATAATGGGGTTGGTCAACGCCATAGTCAGCGAGGCGCGCTTTTCGTTTCTGACCAATGCACGGTTGACACCGTCAAATCTTTCGCGCTCGTATTCCTTTTTGGAAAGTGCCTTGATGACGCGAATGCCGCCGATATCCTCACGCACCACGCGCACCATATCGTCGCCTGCCTTTTGGCTGGCGGAATACAGCGGCACGCCGCGACGCGAAATATAAAACACGCTGATGCCGATAAAGGGCAGCAGGCAGACCATCACGGTTGCCAAGCGCCAGTCCAGGAAATACGAAAATGCAATGCCACCGATCAAAAGAATGGGCGCACGCACACCGATACGCTGGATCATACCGAGAAAATGGTGGATGTTATAGGTATCCGAGGTCAGTCTTGTCTCAAGCTCCGGAATACCAAACTTGTCGGTCTGTCTGGGGGAGAGGCGCATGGTCTTGGCAAACAGATCGTGGCGCACAGCCTGCGCGGCATTCTTTGCCACGCGTGCCGCCATGCGGTTAGCAACGATATTGAGCACCAGAGCCGCCACTGCACACAGAATCATAATGCCGCCCCAGATAAACACAAGCGTCAGATCTCCGCTTGGCGCCTTGGCGGGTACAACCACGTCCAGCATATGCGACAGAATATACGGCAGCGCAAGCTCGACCAGCGTGCCCGCCACCTTGATGATCAAACCGATGAGGAGAGAGAACCCGAAGGGCTTTAGATATTTGACGACAAGCTTCAAGCTATCCCTTCCTTTCTAAAAAAACATTACCTTTATTATATAGTAAAAAGCGAAATTTGTCAATCTTTTGACGGGGTTCTGTTGCAGAAAAATCTCTCACGAAAGTTATTAAAAAGTTTTTGATCGACCTTTTTTCAAAAGGCGGGCGAAAACTTTCACAAGAAGTTTTGCGTGGGGGGCTCGCCAAAACCAAAAGGCGTGCCGAAGCACGCCTTTTGGTGATATTTCAGTTTGATAATTCTGATAGAATTATTCGTACAGCTTACCCATCTTTTCAAGTCTTTCGAACTTAGCAGCTGCAGCCTTTTCAGCCTTCTCGAACAGAGCGGAAGCTCTCTCGGGGTTAGCCTGAGCAAGACGAGCGTAACGTACCTCGGACTTGATAAAGTCAACGTAGCTTGCAGTGGGAGCCTTGCAGTCGATAGACAGCTTGTTGGACTCCAGAGTGGGGTTGTAGCGGAAGGTCTGCCAGTAGCCGGACTCAACTGCCTTCTTCATCTCGAGCTGGCAGTTCTGCATGCCGCCCTTAACACCGTGCATCTCACAAGGAGCGTAACCGATGATCAGAGAAGGACCGTTGTATGCCTCTGCCTCGGTCAGAGCCTTGAGCAGCTGGTTCATATCGTAACCCATAGCAACCTGTGCTACGTATACGTAACCGTAGGACATAGCGATCTCTGCAAGGTTCTTCTTGCCGATTGCCTTACCTGCAGC
>JAZRDG010000130.1:0-7979 GCA_045660125.1 Eubacteriales bacterium
CGAAAACTTTCACAAGAGGGCGTCCAAGGGTGAGGGCGTTGCCTTGATATGAAAAAGACCGCCAAGCTTGCTTGGCGGGCTTTTCTTATCTTGACTCTTTATAATCCGCGGTCAAAAATTTCTCGCGCATGATGGTGTAGTGCTCGCGGGTCGGGTCGCCGCACAAAATGCCCAGTTCCCTCTTGAGTGCCGAGATCAGCAGCTCGGGGTTGAGATTTTGCTTGCTGCCGGTTGCAAGGCGCAATTGCATCACAACGCTCTTGCACTCGTCACACCAGCCAACCTTGTACGTATCAATCAACGGAATCAGGTTGATCTCCTTGTCACCCGACTTGCTCTTTTTGGTCATGAGCAGCTCTTCCTTGGTCAAAAGCGCGACGATCTTGCCTGCCGTAGCGGGACTGCCGCCCTCGGTGCAGATCTTGACCGTGTAATCGGCAAACGCCACGTCGTTGGCATCGGTCTTTGCCTCGTAAGCCTCCAGCACGTACATCTCGTCGGTCAGCTCGCAGTTGAGCTGGTGCACGATGTTCTCCATCGAAATCTCGCGCTCAATGCGGATATCCAAAAATTCGCACTCACTCTCGGTACCGATAGAGAGCGGATAGCCGAACGAGATCTTGGGATGGGGGTTAAAGCCCTTGGTGTACCACATCGGGATTCCCGCGCGGATCAGCACGCGATGAATGGTTCTCTGCAGATCCAGATGCGACACGTACTGCAAATTTCCCTTTTTACAAAAACGGATTCTGACCGTCTTGGGCTGCTCCAGCATAGGCAGCTGATGCTTGGTATAACAGGTTAACATCATTTGCCTCCTTTCGGGCAAGGCGTTCTTTCGCCGCCCATGCAGTTTGCGCCACAGCCCGAGCACTTTTCGCGACAGGAGGGCGTGGTGGTTTGCTCGTATGCCTTGGCTCTCTCACGCAAGAGGAATGCCTTGGTCACGCCGCAGTCAATAATATCCCACGGCAGCACCTCGTCAAGTCCGTAAGCGCGGTTTGCATAGAACGCAGGATCAATGCCCGACTGCTCGAACACCTCGATCCACTTATCGTAATCAAAGAACTCGCTCCACGCGTCAAACATAAAGCCCTTCTCGTGTGCCAGTGCCAATGCGGGGGCAAGGCGGCGGTCGCCTCTTGCCAGCACTGCCTCAATGCGGCAGACCTTGGCATCGTGGTGGGTATAGCGCACGCGCTTGTCGCGATTGCATTCGCCCACGTAACGCTGCTTTTCCTGCATGACCTCCAAGGTGTCCTGCGCCTCCCATTGGAAGGGTGTGAAGGGCTTGGGGATAAAGGGCGAGACGCTGATGGTGACCTGCACGCCGCGCGACTTGTTGCGGTTGGGATTTTGGTGGTACGCCACGCAAACGCGGTGCGCAAGCGTGGTAATGCCCTCCAGATCCTCGTTGGTCTCGGTGGGAAGTCCCTGCATGAAGTACAGCTTGACCGTGCTCTTGCCTGCGTCAAACGCCACGTTGACCGCGCGCATCAGATCCTCTTCCTGCACGTTCTTGTTGATCACGTCACGCAGTCTCTGCGTGCCTGCCTCGGGTGCAAAGGTCAAAGAGCCCGAGCGCACCGATGCGATCTTATCCATAAGCTCCTTGGTAAAGCTGTCCACGCGCAGCGAGGGCAGCGAGAGATTGATCATATTCTCGTTGGTCCAGGAAAGCAGCTTGTCGGTCAGCTCCTCAACGCAGGTGTAATCGCTGATAGAAAGCGTGGAAAGCGAAATTTCCTCATAGCCCGTTGCCTCAAACAGTGCCTTTGCCTGGCAATCCAGCGTGCCCGGCGTTTTTTCACGCACGGGTCTGTACACCATACCTGCCTGGCAGAAGCGGCAGCCGCGAATACAGCCGCGCGCGACCTCCAGCATAATGCGGTCGTGTACCGTTTCGGTATAAGGCATGACCAGCTTATCCGGGAAGAACGCCTTATCCATATCCTCACAGATCTGCTTTTGTACCTTGGCGGGTACGTCCTCGTACAGAGGCGTATAGCACTTGACCGTGCCGTCCTCGTTGTACTGCACGTCGTAAAGCGAGGGCACGTAAACGCCCTTGATGGTAGCAGCCGCACGGCGCAGGAACGCCGCCTTGGTATAGCTGCCCTCCTCTTTCATGGTAATGTACAGACGCACGATCTGGGGCAGCATCTCCTCGCCCTCACCGATGTTGAACAGGTCAAAGAAATCAGCCACGGGCTCGGGGTTATAGGTGCAAGGGCCGCCGCCTATGATCAGGGGGAACTCCTCGCCTCTGTCCTTTGCGTAAAGCGGAATGCCCGCAAGTCCCAACATGTTAAGCACGGTGGGATAGCACATTTCATACTGCAGAGTAAAGCCGACGAAATCAAACTCGGTCAGCGCGTCCCCCGATTCGTGTGCCCAAAGCGGAATGTCGTATTTCTGCATCTGCTCCTGCATATCCACCCAAGGTGCATAGCTGCGCTCGCACCAGATATCCTGCTCTGCATTGAGTCTGGAGTACAGAATGCGCACGCCCAGATTGGACATGCCAATCTCGTAAGTATCGGGAAAGCAGAATGCAAATCTTGCCTTAACGGCGTCTTTATCCTTGATGACTTGACCGTATTCGCCGCCCGCATAGCGTCCGGGCTTTTGCACGGTCTTAAGTACTGTTGCAATTTTTTGATTCATAACAATCTCCACGCCGCCCACAGCGGCTCAAATAGTCTTGGAAATCTTCCTTTATTTCGTCTTGCGCAACTCTCCCAGAAGTCCTGTGCAGACTACGGGAATTGCGGTCAACCAAAGCAGCTGATACAAAAGCAGCAGCAAGGGCCATGCGTACATGATATGACCCAGCACCGAGAGCAGCACGATCAGTGCGGCGGTCAGCGCAAGGTAGGTAAAGCGCAGCACCAGACCCAAAATGCGCACGCGGCGCAGCTTGCGGCAAGCAAGCAGCGGCAGCAGCACGTCCTCGGGAGCGCGGGTTGCGATCACGCCGCAATCCAGCATCATCTGTCCCGATGCGCCCTCGTATTCTCTTTGCCGCTCCACGGCAATGCCCGTATCCGCCGCGCGGTCGCGCAGCGTCTGCTGGTTGATAGAAGGATCATAGGTCACGATCACGGGATCAATGCTCTCTGCCTGCAATTGCTTTGCACGCAGCAAGAATTCACGGCGCAGCTGATAATCCACCGAATAGCCCACGCGGAACTGCCCGTCAAAGGCAAGGTAGACCACCGCGCTGTTCTTGCGTTTTTTATAGTTCGTTTCCATATCCCTACGGGGCAGACGCACGTCACGCGCCGCAAGGTAATCGTAATCACCCATCATAACACAGGTAATACCGTTCATATACAGCGTCATACCGTTCTCGGATACGCTCATGATCTCGATCTTGACCTCTTCGGGATCATTCTCCTGCTGCTCGCCCGCAATATCTGCCAGCGTGCCGCCCAGTGCGCGCAAAAGCACGCGGGTCTTATCCATATACGTTCCGATATCGCTGTCGCCGCGCACCGTGATCTGCGAAGAGCCGTATGCCGTAAACATCTGCCCTGCGTCAAATACCAGCGCCTTGACGTCCTTGTATTCCTCGGGTGCGCCTGCACCGATCACGGCACAGCCCTGTCTTTCCAGCGTTTTGCCCACGACAAACGCGGGAATGGCACCAAAGAGCAGCATGGAAAGCGGCATGGCTGCATTCAGGCATACCATAAACGCGCTCAAGGCACTCATGCCCTGCCCCGTGGCAATATAGCTTGCAGCCGCGCTGGCAATTGCGCACACCAATATCACGCCGTAAATCACGCTCAGCGCAACGCTGCGCTCCACGCCTGCGCCCGTGCGACGGAAATAGCCGCCCACAAAGCTCAGATTGCGCACGCGATACGCACCGACACGCGGCTTTTGCGCCTGCTCGCCACCCTTGACGGGCAAACGGGATTGCACGGCGGCATCCGCCACCTTTTCAACACCGTAGCGCGGCTTACCCGTGCGCACGATCTTGAAATTGCGCTCCTGATTGTACAGATCCAGCACGTCGGCTACCGTGCAAAGCGTCAGCGCAAGCACCGGAATGCTGTTGAACATCATGTAACTGTGATCGGTCAGAAACGCCAGCCCTACGTCATAGATCAGCGTTGACGCTATCAGTAACGCAGGCACCGAATACAAACTGTGCACACGCGCAAACATGCTGCGCACGCCCTCAAACAGTCTGCGCCACGAAACCGCAGCCACCACAAACACAGCCAGCGCCGCAACCAGCGGATAGATCGGCGTGGTCACGATGGCAGGCACGCTGCCCTGCAAAAAGCCCAGCAGATACGCGTTGTCCAGTGCGATCAGCGTAAACAATGCAAGCACGCACACCGCAAGGCGCACGATCACCCACGGCTTTTCGCGGCGATACGCCTGCTTGATATCCGCCTCGTCCGAGGCGTCCATATATTCCTTACCGCGCCATGCAAAGCAAAGCGGGTTGTCCGTTCCCTGTCCCAACGACTTGTGCTTGTGCGAGAGCGTGGCGTTGCGCACGCGTGCGCTGCCCACCTTGCCCTTGACCTCCTGCTCGTAACCGAGCGCAGCCATCAGGTGAATGTCCTTTTCGTCAAAGCGCACGCCCTGGAAGGTAGCGTCGGCAAGCTTTTGCTCGGGACTTGCAACGCGTCCCTGCTGCGGATCGTTTTCGGGGTACGCGGGCACGTTTTGCGTCAGCGAATCGTCCCAAACCAGCTCCGCCTCGGGCTCACCGTCTGTCTCCCCGGCATCCGCTTGCGCTGCAATTTCGGATGCAGACAGCGCCTCGGGCTCTGCCTCTTGGGGGGCTGCGGGAATATCAGCCGAATGGTCGGCTTTCATCTGCGCCTTCACGGCAGCAACGGATTGCTTCCATTCCACCAAAGAGTCCAGCAGCATATCCACGTAGTCCTCTTGCTGCGCGGGCTCTTGCTCGGGCTCTGCTTGCGCAGGCTCTATGTATTCCTCGGTGATCTCTTCTTCAACGAACTCGTCCGCGAAGAATTCCTCGTCCTCGACGATCTCTTCTTCAACGAACTCGTCCTCGAAGAACTCCTCGTCCTCGACGGTTTCTTCTTCAACGATTTCATCCTCGAAGAACTCCTCGTCCTCGGCGGTCTCTTCTTCAACGATCTCGTCCTCAAAGAATTCCTCGTCCTCGTCGGTCTCTTCTTGTGCCCACTCGTCCTCAAAGAACGCCTCGTCCTCGTCGATTTCCTCGTCGTCCTCGTCTATGAGTTGCTCTAATTCATCCTGCGCCACCAACGCCTCGTACTCTGCGATCTCCGCAGCGTCCTCCTCGTCAAGCTCGTCATCAACAAACCAAGGCAGCTCGTCCTCCAAAACCTCTTCGGACGCGGGCTCGGTGGCAACCATCTCCTGCTCCTGCTTGAGCTGCTCAATGATCTGCGCCTGTGCCTGCTCCTTGATCTGCTCCTTGATCACCTCTGCATCGGCAATCTCGTCTGCAAAATCCTCTTGCAGCAACTCGTCAAAAAATTCATCAAGATCCTCTTCGGGCTCTTCCTCAAGGTCTTGCTCCATATCTTCTTCGGGTTCTTCCTCGAGCTCTTCCTCAAGCTCTTCTTCAAACTCTACTTCAAGTTCTTCTAAAGGCTCTTCCTCGGGTTCTTCTTCAAGCTCTTCTTCAAACTCCACTTCGAGCTCTTCTAAAGGCTCTTGTTCCGAGTCCTGCTCGGGTTGCTCTACGGGCAGATCCTCTTCATCATCCTCGTCGGGCATAAAATCCTTGGCACTGTAGAGATCGGTGCTTTTTGGGGCGACCGGCTTACTTTTCCCTTGATTGCCAAACATCTCGACCAGCATTTTTGCAAACGCCTCGTCATCCGCCTCGGTATCCGCGTCGTCACCCTCGGCATGATCTGCACTCTCATACGACTTTTTCAGCCGTTCGACCATTTCATCCACGCTCTCGGTGGAATACTCCTGCTTTTTCTTTGCCAAGCTACCTCCCCCTTTCCATGCATTTAGGTTGCATATCAGCCCTGTCTGTGCTGCTTTGCTGCCTCGGCAAGAATGACCGATGCAGCCGTGGATACGTTAAAGGAATTGACCTTACCGTACATGGGGATGGAGGTGATAATGTCAGCCTCCTTGGTAACCAGATCGGATACGCCGTTGCCCTCGCTGCCGAATACCAGCGCGCAAGGACCGCGGAAATCGGTTTCATAATAGGGCTTGCCGCCAGCCTCGGCTGCAAATACCCAAACGCCCTCCTTCTTGAGTGCGCGCACGGTTGCACCGATGTTGGAGACCTTGGCAATTGCCAGATGCTCCACAGCGCCTGCGGATGCCTTGGATACCAGAGGCGTAAGACCTACTGCACGGCGCTTGGGAATGATCAAGCCGTGTGCACCGCAGCCCTCTGCGCAACGGATCAGCGCACCAAGGTTATAGGGGTCGGTAATGCCGTCCGCGATCACGATCAGCGGTACCTCGCCGCGCTCGCGTGCGATCTCCAGAATGTCCTCGGGCGTGCAATATTCCTTTTGTGCTGCCATGGCAACAATACCCTGGTGGGGTGCAAAGCCTGCCATGTGATCCAGCTTGTCCTTATCTACCTCAACGACCGGAATGCCGCGCTCCACAGCCATGGCAACCAGTACTACGATAGAGCCCTCGCGGTCTCCGCGTCTGACCAAGATCTTATCGATCTCTCTGTCGGACTTGAGCAGCTCGCGTACCGCGTTTCTGCCGATGACAAGACCGGTATCCTCCATCTCCTCATCGATCTGCACCTCTTCGCGCTTGACGGGCTTGGGCGCGCGATACTTATCCTGACGGTCGCCTGCAGGATGCTGCTTGGGCTTGTTATTATAATGATTGTTCGATGCGCCCTTTGCGCCTTTATTCTTCTTTCCGTATTCCATACTACGTTCCTTTCTCAATTGCCGGGAATTTCCCGACAGATATTTGAATGATAATAAAACAAATTACATACACTATTCATTATAACATACCTTGTCCGATTTGTACAGGGTTATTTGCGAAAAATCTCATATTGCAAGGGCTTTTGGCGCAAAAATCGTTCGTCACGATGCGACACACCTCCCCCACGTTTTGCTTTTCCCGATATTTTCCGAGTTTTGTTTGCAGATATTCTTGCATAAAGCCCGTGCGTGTGCTATAATGAACGTAACGCTTTACTGTCAAGGAGTTTTTATGATCTTTGATTTTCACTGTCATTGCTTTCCGGATAAGCTCGCTCCTTATGCGATCGCCCTGCTTGAAGAGAAATCGAGCTGGATCGGTCTTTCCCCGAAAACCGACGGAACAACGCGCGCCGTCCTTGACCAGATGCACGCGCACGGCGTGACCAAGAGCCTGATCTGCAACGTATCCACCAACGCGCGCCAGATGCCCAAGGTCAACGGTTTTGCATGCATGCTGGAGCTGGAGCAAACCGAATTGCACGCGCTTGGCTCACTGCATCCGGACGGAGACGATCTTGAAGGACAAATCAAAATGCTCAAGAGTGTGGGCATTAAAGGACTTAAGCTGCACCCCGATTATATTCGCACGGATTTTGATAACCCCGTGCTGCACCCGATCTTTGAGCTTTGCATTGCCCACGATATGTTTCTGATCACGCACGCAGGCTATGACCCCGGCTCGCCCGATCATATCCATTGCAGACCCCAGCAGGTCAAGACGGTCATGGAAAACTTCCCCAAGCTGACCCTGATCGCCGCGCATATGGGCGGCATTGGCTGCGAGAGAGGCGTGCTTGAGCTGCTTTGCGGCAAGAACGTATACCTTGACACCTCGCAATCGGGTGCGTTCCCCCAGCGCCAGCCCCTGCTGCACAAGATCCTGCAAAAGCACGATCCCGCCTTGATCCTGTACGGCAGCGATTGCCCCTGGTCGGGTCAGGAGCGAGAGCAGAATTTCGTCAAGCAGGCTCCCATCTCGGATCAGGCAAAAGAGGATATTTTTTGGAATAACGCGATGCGCTTGAT
>JAZRDG010000131.1:0-1671 GCA_045660125.1 Eubacteriales bacterium
CGAAAGTGTGGTACAATGAAAAAAAGAAATCAAATGAAACGCAGAAAGGTGGCACATATGAAAAAATATCTCTCCGTACTGCTTTTATTGACCATGATATTGGCGGCTTTTGCAGGCTGCAATCAAACAAACGAGCCTATGCAAGAGTCCACGCAAGAGCAAACGACCGTGCCCGAAGCCGAAGCCCAAACCGAACGCGAAACCATTGCCGAAAGCGGCATTTTTGCGCCCACGGGTACTGCTCCCGTGTTTTCTCTGATGGGTGGTGTGTATGCCGAGGGGCAGGAGCTGACCGTGCAAGCCCCCGCGGGTACGGACTACACCGTGCGCTATACCACCGACGGCAGCATTCCGACCAAGAGATCGGACAAATTCAAGGATGCGATAGACGTGCCCGGCAAGGACGCAACCGTGGTGCGCGCCGCTTGCTTTGATGCGGATGGCAACCTCGTCGGCAGAGTCATCACGCATACCTACATCAAGGCAAATAGCGACCGCGCGGCACTTTACACCGTCTCGCTGACGCTCTCTCCCGATGATTTTGACCAGCTTTGCCGTCATTATACCGAAAAATTGGAAATGCCCACGCATATTGAGATCACCAACCCCGCAGGGGAGTTAGTCATCTCGCAGGATGGCGGCATGCGCATCTTCGGCGGCTCGTCGCGCGCTCTCTCGCAAAAGTCCTTTAAGATCATTGCGCGCAAAACGGGGCACTACGGCACCGACATGTACGAGGGCAAGGGCACCTTCCGCTATGCTTTTTTCGAGCAGCGCACCGTCAAGGCGGGCGCGGACGCGGGCGAGGTGCTGGACAGATACGACAGTCTGATTTTGCGCAACGGCGGCAACGATTCGCTGCTGCATAACTCCTGCGACCCCTTGCATGCGTCGCTGCTCCGTGACAATGCGGTCAACAATTTTGCCGCACACGTCACCAATTCGCTGGAGTATGCCTGCTCGGCATTTGCCGTGGTGTACGTCAACGGTGAATATTACGGCATCCTTGATATGAAGGAGAACATGAACGAGGATCACGTCAAGCGCGTGTACAACGTTGCGGATGACGACGTGGTGGTGGTCAAGAGCGAGCTTGACACCTCGCGCGGCGGCAGATTTGACGGCACGTGGTTCTATTACGAAAGCGAAAATGCTGAAGAATTGGCGGCGTGGGAGAAGATTTGCGACAAGGTTGCCACGGCACAGAAAAAGGGCAATGCGTCCTATTACGACACGCTTGCCTCTCTTGTGGACCTGCACAGCTTTGCCGAGTATTGCGCGCTCAACCTCTACACGTCCAATCACGACTGGCCGCACAATAACGTCAAGCTGTGGCGTTATACGGGCGCACCCATCGAGGGCGTGGAGATCACCGACGGCAAGTGGCGTTTTATGACGCGTGACCAGGATCTGGGTATGGGCAGATACGATTCCGCGCACCTCAATCCCGAGCTGGATACCACCCCCGAGGTGGATAGCTTCTACCGCATGCTGGGTAACTTTGTGGATTACAGCGATCTGTATTCCTACAAGGGCGAGGAGCGCATGTACCCCTACTCGCTGGGACTGCAATGCATGGTGGCGTACTGCCTTGGCAACGATGCCTTCCGCGCGGATTTTGAAGAGATCTGTCGACGCATGGCGTCCGAAGAGTCGCAGGCGATCCTGCTT
>JAZRDG010000132.1:0-14003 GCA_045660125.1 Eubacteriales bacterium
GTCCACGTCACCGCAAGAGCCGTTGAAGTTTGCAAGGATAAAGGGCTGCTTGTATCTGGGGAAGCAGGTGCAGTAGCCGCCGCCAAACTTGCCGTCGCGTGCCTCTACGTCAAACGCCTCAGCCTCCTGCATAGCGCGCATGAAGTCGCCCACGATGGGGTTCATATCGTCGTACATTTCCTGTGCTGCCTTGAAGATGCCGTCCTTATCCAGCATGGGCTTGGGCTGCTCGCCTGCCATCCAGATCGCATCATCGTAGAACATGAACGTACCGTAGTCCATTTCCTCTGCCAGCTTTTGCTTGAGTGCTGCCACGCGAGGTACAAGGGAGTCCTTGACGTTATCGCGGAACTTGCGCACCATTTCGGCATCGTAATCCATTCTGCCCATGCGGTAGTAGCCCAGCTCAATAAAGTTCTCATAGCCAAGCTTTGTGGCAATTCTGTGGCGGATCTTGACAAGCTTATCGTAAAACTCGTCCAGCTGTGCGGCATTTGCCTGCAAGCCGCGACCGATCGCCTCAGCGCACTCGCGTCTTGTTTCGCGGTTGCCGTCCTCAAGGTTGCCGCGCAGCGCGGAGAGCGGCATGGTCTGTCCGCGGAATTCAAACTGCATCTCGGACATGAACTTGGAATACTCGGTGGTGACCGCGTTCTCCTCCTGCATATCCTCAATGATGCTGGGATCAAAGCACTTGAGCTGGATCTCGATCGACTTGAAGATACGGGGATTGAGCAGCTTTTCAAGCTCTGCGCGGTAGGGCGAGGACAAAAGCATTTTGCCGTACTCTGCCTGCATGCCCGAAATGTGCGGGCCGATCTCATCGTAATACGACACCTCTGCGCCGTAAAATTCGTCTCTGGTATCCAAGGTAAAGCGGCAGTTTGCCAAAGAAGCAGCGGTGACGTAATCGATCATGCTCTCCATGAGCGCGTCCTTGGCAGCAATGAGCTCCTGTGCGCTCTGTGCTGCGGCATATGCCTCGGTGAACGCCGCAAAAGCAGCCTGTGCCTGCTCCAGCGTATATCTCTTATAAGGAATTTGTGAAACTTTCATGTAAGTTCTCCCTTCTGTGAATCATTACGTTCATTATAGCACAAGGCGATCGGTTTGTCTACATTTATGATAAAAAAAGGTGTTGCAAGCACCCGTGGGTGCTTGCAACACGAAATTGTTTTATGAATTAGTCCTTCTTCTTGAGAACTACTGCAGTGCCGAATACAGCAACTACTGCCAGAACGCCTGCGCCAACAACACCCTTGCAGCCCTTCTTCTCGGTTGCGGGTGCAGTGGTCTGCTCGCCACCTTGCTCGGGAGCATCGGTGGTAACGTCGCCCTCGGTGGTCTCATCGGTGGGCTCAGCGGTGGTCTCTTCGGTGGTGGGCATGTACTGCTCGTACAGATCGTAGGGATCCTGGTTGTAGCACTTGATCCAAGCGATATCAAAGGTCTCGCCTGCAACGCCTTCCTCATCGTAGAAAGGAACAAGACCCAGGGTCTGGATGTAGTCCTGCCACTTAGCGTCACCGTTCATATCAGCTATCAGATAGTTCCAGTTGCCGTCAGCGGAGGTGAAATCAAAGTAGCACTCTTCAACGCGGAAGTCGGGCTCCTGTCTGGTCTGCCAGATAATGCCGCACTCCTCAGCCTTTGCGGAGCTGGTGCGGTACTTGATAACAAGGTATCTTGCATCGGAAAGCAGGTTTCTGGGGTATGCGGTGCTGTATGCGTAGCAGCCGTCTTCCTCAGCGGTAATGCGCAGGAAGGTTTCCTCACCCTCGGTGATCTGCGCAACGGATGCGCCGGAGCCTACCATGGTGTTGAATACGTTAGTGTCGGAGAAGTTGATGATCTCACGCAGCTCGTACTCCATGTCTTCGGGAGATACCTGGGGAATTTCGCCGGGCTTGATAACAACGTTTTCAGGCTTGCCTTCAAAGGTAATGCGTGCAAAATACTGGGTAACCTTGGGAGAGAACTGACCGCCGATACCGTGGCAGAACAGAACCTGTGCATTCTTGTTCTCATCCTTGTCGCCCTGAACTTCCAGAACGAATGCGAAGTTGCACTGGTCACCGTTTTCGGGATACTTTTCCCAACCCAGAGCCTGCTGCAGGTCGATTCTCAGCTCGTAGGTAACGGTCTTGGAAGCATCGTCATACTTACCGGTGAAATCGTCTGCACCGGAGAGGTACTGACCGTTCCAGGTAAAGGTGATGTCTTCCTGCTTTTCCTGGTTGTAACCAAAGCCAAGCTCAGTGTAAGAGGGGTCTCTGCCTTCAGCGTCAACGTCAGCAAGACCGATCTGCAGGCAGTTGTAAGCGAACATCATAACGTCCTGAGAGGGAGTGCAGTCGTAACCGTCAATTGCATCAATGTCGAATGCCATGTACAGGTACTGACCGTCCCAGCACCAGTAAGCTTCAAAGAAGCCGTTCTTTACCTGCTCGTACAGAGCGGTAGTAGCCTCTTTACCGTAGCTGGAGGTAGCGGAAACGCCAATGTAGTCTTCAAAGTTTTCAAAACGAGCGTACTCGTCCTTCTTGATCTCACCGTCCAGAACGGGGGTGATTGCCTGGTAAGGAACGTTCCACTTCATGGTCGCCTCACCAGCTTCGCCGTCCAGAATCTCGTCGTACTTTTCAGCAGGGTACTCGAACAGGGTACCAAGGTCCAGAAGGTCGGACGCTACTGCGGGAACTACGCAGATTGCTGCCAGCATCAGGGCTGCAATAGCCAGAGCCATCAGTTTTTTCATGTTACACCTCTTATAAAATAATTTTTCATAAGTGACATGACGCCATCTTATTACTCATATTATACTAATTATTTCACAATGTGTCAATAGTATTTTGCAAAAAATCACACAAAACGAACAAAAATGGAACGCCCTTTGCAGAGCGTTCCCCTACTTAATCATTCCTTTTTTCTGAACACAACACCCACGGCAAACAGGCAAAATACAAGCAATCCGCCCGTGACGGCATTGCAGCCACCGCCTTTACAGCCCAAGGGTTGACCTTGGCAACCGGGAAGCGCATCCTCGCCAAACACCTCAAAGAATAAGCCGCCTCGGTCACGCTCCGTAGTCTGCTCCTCTTCCGTCAGGATGTCCGTAGTTTGCTCCCCTTCCGTCAGGACGTCCGTTACCTGCTGCGTTTCAAGAGTCTCCCAAGCGGTATCGACCGAAACGGACGGCTCCGTCTCGGTTTCGGGAACGGGCTTTGTCTGCGTTGACAGCGAATATTCCGGAAACAGCGTTACCGTCGTTTCACCGTATAGCTCGTACGGATTCTCGGTGTATACCTTGAGCCACTGCAAGCTGATAACCGTCTCGTCTTGTACGGCAGCAAAGCCAAGCGTTTCGATCTTTCCGTTCCAACCCGCGTGTCCTTGCATTTGGACCAATATCGTAGTTGACTCCGTTTGAGCAGGCAACTCAACGCTGTACGTCTCACCGGTAAAGGTGCCCACCCACGTCATGCGCACGGGCGCGTTGGAAGCATATCGGATCACCACGTAAGGGCAATCCTCGTACGTATTCTGCAAATAGCGGGTGCTGTACACGTAAGCATCCCGATCACCAAAGCGCAACAAGCACCAGCTGAGCCCTTCACCGGCAGCGGACTCACGCGATTTTTCGACGTTATGGCACGTCAGACTTGAGTACACGCCTGACGAGGCGAAATGAAGCTCTTCCACCAACCCGTATTCCGTCTCCTGCTCCAATGAAATCCCGTCAGCGGCAGTGGGCAGCACGAGTACAGCCGCAAACAAAACAAAAATCGTAACGCCCGTCACGATTCGTCGCAATATCTTCACGTGACCACCCCTTTCGTAAGATGCATATACTCAATCCTTTTTCCTAAAAACAAATCCTGCAGCAAGCAGACAGAATACAAGCAAGCCGCCCGTGACGGCATTGCAGCCACCACTCTTGCAGCCCAAGGGCTGACCTTGGCAACCGTGAAGCGCATCCTCGCCAAACACCTCAAAGAATAAGCCACCAAAATTATTATCGGGCTTTTCCTGCTCGTGGAAGGTCTCCCAAGCTGTCTCTTCTTCATCCGGCGCGGTCGTATCGGGTGGCGCGGTCGTATCGGGCGCAAACGTAGGCTCTCCCTCTCCCGTTTCGGGCACGGGGGTGGTTTCATACAGCGGACCGTACAGTTCATAAGGATCCCTGTTGAACGCCTTGATCCAGGCAATATCAATCACCTCGCCTGCCACGTTCTCCATTCCGTAGAAGGGCACGATTCCAAGATTCATAATATAATCTCGCCATGCATACTCACCACTCATGTCCAGAATGTCATATCTCCACTCCCCATCGATTCCGATATAGGTCGTATAGCACTGCACCGTATCATATTCAGGAGCTTGCCTTGTTTTCCAGATCACACCGCATTCCCCCGCCTTGGGAGAATTCGTGCGGTACTTGATCACAAGATATTTGGTATCCGAAAGCAAATTGCGGGGATATGCGGTACTGTAGACGTAGCAGCCATCCTCTTTTGCAGTAATGCGCAGAAAGGTGTCCTCACCTTCGGTGACCTGCTCAAGCGCCGCGCCCTCGCCGATCATGGTGCCAAAAACATCTGCATCGGAAAAATCCATCATCTCGCGCAGCTCGTACTCCATCTCTCCCGTCGTAATATTTGGAGGAGGAACTCCGGGCGAGATGACGACTTGACCTGGGTGTCCCTCGAAGGTAATACGCGCAAAATATTCGGTAAGCTTCATGGAATACTGCCCCGCTATACCGTGACAGAACATAAGCTGTGCGCTGTTCGCGATATCAGTATCACCCGAAATCTCAAGTGAAAATGCAAAATTGCACTGATCACCGTTGTCGGGGGGACGGTCCATGCCGAGTGCTTGCTGCAAATCAATACGCAGCTCGTACGTCACGCACCCGGCTTCTTGGTCGTATTTCCCCGCAAAGTCTTCCTGATCTGACTGATAAGTGCCGTTCCAGGTAAAGGTGATATTTCTGTCCTGCTCCGCGTCGTACCCAAAGCCAAGCTCGGTAAAAGAGGGATCTCTGCCCTCGGCGTCCACGTCGGCAAGACCTACCTGCAGACAGTTGTAAGCAAACAGCAACACGTCCTGCTCGGGAGAGCAGTTGTAGCCGTTCACACAATCCACGTCAAATGCTAGGTATAAATACCTGTCATCCCAGCCCCAATATGCATCCAAAATGCCGTTTTGCACCTTTTCGTACAGTTCGTCTGCCTTGTCGGCACCCAAGCCTTGGGAAACCGCCAAGGTCATATAGTCCTCAAAGCCGTCAAAAGGTGCATATTCATTCGGGTTGATCACGCCGTCCAGCGTAGGGGTGATAATTTGAAACGGTACGCTCCACCGAACAGAAGCTTCACCCGCCTCGCCTGCAAGGATCTCGTCTGTTTTCTCGGCAGGATACTCGTAATAACCGCCTGCTTCCACGCGTTCGGCAGCAATAGGCATGATGCAAACAGAGCCCAACAACAGGACAGCAACAGCCAAAGAAATCAGCTTTCTCATATTCTCGCTCCTTTCGCTTTTTTTCATTATACCACACACGCGCCCCATTGTCAACACAGGCAAAATTTTGCAAACTCGTTGCATTTGCGCGACACGTGTGCTATAATAGATTTAATAACCGGAAAGGAAGTACATAAATATGAAGCATTTTTCTCTGCAACCCTTCCCCGAATACTCCGATTGCACGCTGGTCGCTTATCTGCACGACAAGAGCCCCGAGCTGCAGATCACCTCTCGCCGTACCGTCATCGTGTGCCCCGGCGGCGGATATGCGTTCCTGTCCGACCGCGAGGCTGAGCCGATCGCGCTCTCGTTCCTCTCGCAGGGCTTTAACGTATTCATTTTGCGCTACTCGATCTGCGAGAACGCTGCAGGCAGCCGCCCCTTGATCCAGGCTTGCAAGACGGTCAAGTTCTTGCGCGAGCATGCCGAGGAGTACGACGTTGACCCTCGCTACGTCTTTATCAACGGCTACAGCGCAGGCGGTCACCTTTCCGCATCCTGCGGCACTATGTTTGATCTGCCCGAGATCCGCGCGGCGGTTGGCTGCGAGGACAACGATATGCACCGCCCCACCGGCACGGTGCTGGGCTACCCCGTAATTGCAAGCAATCACTACGGACACGCAGGCTCGTTCAATCTGCTTTGCGGCAACCCCGAGGCGACCGAAGCTGATCGCGCATACTACTCGGTTGAAAAGCACGTAAACGCCAAGACCGCGCCCGCATTCCTGTGGCATACCACCGAAGACGGACTTGTGCCCGTGCAAAACTCGATCGTTTATGCGCACGCACTTGCAGACCACGGCGTCAGCTTTGAGATGCACGTCTACCCCTTCGGCCCGCACGGCTTGGCACTTTGCAACAAGGAGACCTCCTACGGTCAGCCTGTGCTTGAACGCCCCGAGTGCGAGAGATGGATCTTGGACGCAGGACGTTGGATGATGAATATGTGATAAAAGAAAAAGAGAGCACGCCGTGCTCTCTTTTTTATAAGCCTTTATTTGCATAAAAATTACACACCATAATGAATGACGTAATTGTCATTTAAAATCGCTTGACGGATCAAATCCGCTAAGGAAACTAACCGCTTATCCTTTTTATATCTTTTGTCCGTCATGACAATATCAAGAAGCTTGGGCAAAGATGTTGGCGGAATAATGGTAATTCCCCATCTGGACAATGCCTTTTGGGGTTGTAACACACCTTGACCACGCACATTAAATGTGTCTATTTCTAAAAGGGCATTCCACCAATCGTTCATATATTTATCATCATCGATCGCTATGCAATGATATTTTTGAGGCTCATATTTCAAATAATCTTTTTGTTCATTAAAGTCATCGATAATTCCAAATTCCGCTTTAATCATTAGTTTACCTTTGTTGCATTGAAAACATCAATGCGTTTAACAATGTATATTCAGTATTCTTCTGCATACAATTCATCATAATACCAACGCATAGGATTCTCATAAATATACCGCATGTGCTCCTCGTAATCATTACGATCTCTGATAATATGATCGTAATAACGAGATTGCCAAATATTTCGGCCGTATTCTTTATTACAAAAACGCTTAAACGTTGAGACAAATTGCGAAACTGTGTTATTGGCTCGCGTGACATTTGTAGGGACAGGCGTCCTCGACTGTCCGTTATCTTTGACAAACAACAGCAGATGGACGTGGTTGGGCATGATTACATAACTTTCGACAGATAGGTGTTCATAAAACGCGTCGATTTGCTTGATATATTTCTCGGCAATTTCCCCGTATTGTGTTAATTGGACTAGTGGACAGTCGAGGACGCCTGTCCCTACGATAATATCTTGTGGTTCTCTCGGACAGTCGGGGACGCCTGTCCCTACGATACGAGAAAGGACACATTGCCTGTTTTGCGTGCAAATCGTTAGAAAATATACGCCGACGCTGCTATAATCAAAGCACTGTAGCCGTGGCGTTTTTCTCTTTTTCCACTCTTCCGAACTCATTACTTTCTCCATTTTATCATCTTCTCTCCGGTGGAACGTCAACCGCAATACACGCCGCGAGAATATGCGCCGGCTTATACGGCTTGATCTTTGCCGCAACTGCCGAGAGAGTCGAGCCGGTGGTGACCACGTCGTCGATCAACACCACGCACTTCCCTTTTAAAGTCGCGCAATGTTCGGGCACGGCTTCAAAGGCGGCAAAGGCATTCCGGGCTCTTTGCTCGCTGCCCAGCATTTTTTGCACGCCACCGCCTGTGCGGCGCACCGCTTGGGTCGGCTTGGGCATGCCAAGCTCGCGCGCAAGATAGGTGCAAAGCCCTTTCGATTGGTCAAAACCGCGGTCGCGCAGGGATCTTTTTGAGCGCGGTGCCCAAACAAGCACGGTATTCTCGGGCGTTTGCCCCAAGCTTACCAGCTGCTGCGCGATTTTCGGTGCAAGCTCGTGCGCAAGATACGCTTGCAGCTCGGCACTCTCCTTATCCTTGAGCTTAAAAATGACGCGGTTGCCCACCTCGCCCTGCTTTTGCGGATCGTACTCCACCAGCTTGACCAAAGTATTTACACCGTGACGCGTCAGCATTGGCACGGAATTTTTGCAATCGGACACGGGATAGCCGCAGCAATGGCAAAGCGCGTTCTTTTGCGCATCCCACTTGACCGCGCACGCCTTGCAAAGTGCGCGCGGCTGCGCTCCCTCTGCCCGATCCAGCAGCACGCCGCAGGATGCGCAGCGCGGTGGGAACAACAGGCGACGCAAGGTCTTGCCCGCGCTCATCTTTCTACCTCGGTGCGCAAACGCTGCGCAAGACCCGTATAGCGCATGGACTGGCGGTTGTTGCCCACCATTTGCGCCACGATCTCCTGTCTGCCCACGAAAATGACCATATTCTGCGCACGCGTGACCGCCGTGTAAAGCAAATTACGCGTCAGCAGCATGGGCGGTGCGCTATACATGGGCACAATGACAATGGGGTACTCACTGCCCTGGCTCTTATGCACCGTAATGGCATACGCGTGCTCCAGATCCTCTAAGGAGGAAAAATCATACTCGACCATACGGTCGTCAAACTCAATATCCATGACGCGATCTGCTACGTGAATGCGGCGAATGATGCCCATGTCACCGTTGAAAATGCCGCTGCCCTGCGTGCCGTCGGTCTTTTCCCACACCACGTCATAGTTGTTTCGCACCTGCATGACGCGGTCACCCTCGCGGAAGGTCGCATCACGATATGTATGCTCGCGCTTGCCCTTATCGGGCGGATTCATGCGGCTTTGCAGCAAGAGATTGAGGTGGTCGGTGCCGCCCTCACCGCGCCGCGAGGGCGTGATGATCTGCGTGCCGTTTCTTGCCATTTCGCCATACGTGCGCGGCAGGCGGTTTTGATACAGATCGGCAATTGTCGCCGCGATCTCGGCGTCGGTTGCGCGCGGCAGGAAGAAAAAGTCGTTATTTTTGACCGACAGATCGGGCATAAGCCCTTTATTGATGGCGTGCGCGTTGGTCACGATCAGCGACTCTTGCGCCTGCCTGAAGATCTCGTC
The DNA here is from genome assembly GCA_045660125.1 of Eubacteriales bacterium. Taxonomy (GTDB): domain Bacteria; phylum Bacillota; class Clostridia; order Oscillospirales; family CAG-272; genus SVQP01. Next base: position 9,063 of record JAZRDG010000132.1, read on the forward strand.
AAGGCAGACCGTGGAAAAGCGTCCGCTTTCAATCAGGTCGTGCAGCACGTAGCCCGCGCCAACGCTGGGCAGCTGGTCTGCGTCACCGATCAGAATAAATCGCGCGCCCGGCTTGACCGCCTTGAGCAAGTGGCACATCAAGGAATTGTCCACCATGGACGCTTCGTCCACGATGATGACGTTTTCCTCCAAAAGATCCTGCTGGTTCTTGCGGAACTTGCCGCCGTCTGCCTCGTCACCCGAAAATTCCATTTCCAAAAGTCTGTGAATGGTTTTCGCCTCGGTCTGGGTGGACTCGGACAAACGCTTTGCCGCTCTGCCCGTAGGCGCGGCAAGCGCAACCTTGTGCCCCATCCCCTTGAAAATCTCGATCAATGCGCGCACAACCGTGGTTTTACCCGTACCGGGGCCGCCCGTCAGGATCATAACGCCGCTCTCCAGCGCTGCATAGATCGCCTTTTTTTGCATGGCGGCATACTGCATGCCGCTCTTTCTCTCTTCGTTACGGATAAACGCGTGCACGTCACCCGCATCGACAGACGCACAAAGCTTGTCAAGCAGCACAAGCTTTTCTGCAATGTACACCTCTTGCGCGTACACGCGGCTGTCGTACAGGTACTGCGTGCCGTCAAACATGGAATAGCACACGCGATGATCGCCCAGCAAGCGGCTGACCGCCGCGTCGGCTGCCTGTTCGTCTACGCCAAGCAGCTTTGCCGCACCTGCGACAAGCTTATCGCGCGGCAGGCACACGTGCCCGTTCTGCGCGCTGTTGGCGCGCAGCATATACAAAATACCGCTCTTGATTCGCTCCTCGTGGTCGCCCGCCATGCCAAGGCTTTGCGCCATGGCGTCTGCGCGCTCAAAGCCGATGCCTTCGATCTCGTTGCACAGCCTGTACGGGTTGGCGCGTGCGATATCCACCGCCGCGCTGCCCCATTGCTTATAAATGCGCACGGTCAAGGCAGCACCCACGTAGTCTCTGAAAAACATCATGGCGCTGCGGATGCCCGCTTTTTCGTTGAAATCCTTGCCGATCTCCTTGGCTTTCTTCATGGTAATGCCCGAGATCTCGGCAAGCCACTCGGGGTGGTTTTCCATGACCTCCAAGGTATCCTCGCCAAAGCGCTGCACGATCTTTTGCGCAGTTTTGGGTCCTACGCCCTTGATCGCACCCGAGGCAAGATAGCGCAATACGGAGGAAGCGTCCGCAGGCATTTCGCGCTCGTAAGACTCCACGCGGAACTGCGTGCCGTACTTGGGATTGTGCACCCATTTGCCCCATGCATTGATGCGGTCACCCTCGGCAATATAAGGCATAGTGCCCACGATGGTGATCAGTTCGTCATCATCCGTGCCGAAGTCGCAAATGGCATAGCCGTTGTCCTCATTGGCATAGATCACGTGCTCAATGCTGCCCGAAAGCTTGACCAGCCCACGCTCGTCCTGCTCCCCGATCAGCTCCTGATTGTCCTGCATTTTCGCTCTCCCCCCTCTTTTTTTATGATATCACTCTGTATTCTGCGCCAAAATACGTCAGCAGCTCCAAGGTCCGTACGTCCGGCACACCGTCATGCCCGATGCAGCCGTAAAGCAGCGGCTCGTCGATCAGCACGACGATGCGGCGCATTTTCTGACGAAAAAATGCGGAATGTGCCTGTTGCAACAGCACATCAAGCATTTCCGCATCTTTTTCGTTTTTAATTTCTATGGCAGCCACCAAGCACCGCGGCGTAAAGACCATATCGCCCAGCACCTTGATCGCGCACCAAAGTCCGAACACTGCAAGCATTGATACGATCACGGCAAGCAGCGTATCCAAAATTCCCATTTTATCACCCCCGCACAGTATATGCGGTGGGCTATTTGTATGTGAGATTAAAGCAGCTCAGCAGCCAGTACGGGTGCAAGATCCTTTGCTTCCCAAGGTGCTGCAACGTCTTCTCTACCCATGTGACCGTAAGCGGCAACTGCAGAGTAGATGGGTCTGCGCAGATCAAAGCGCTTGATGATAGCAGCGGGACGCAGGTCAACGTGACGGAGTACCGCCTCGGAAATCTTTTCCTCGTCAACCTTAGCGGTGCCAAAGGTGTCGATCATAACGGATACGGGCTTTGCAACGCCGATTGCGTATGCAACCTGTACCTCACACTGGTCAGCCAGACCTGCAGCAACTACGTTCTTTGCAATGTATCTTGCAGCGTAGGATGCAGAACGGTCAACCTTGGTCGGGTCCTTACCCGAGAATGCACCGCCGCCGTGACGAGCGTAACCGCCGTAGGTATCAACGATGATCTTTCTGCCGGTCAGACCGGTATCACCTGCGGGGCCACCGATCACGAATCTGCCGGTGGGGTTGACGTAGATCTTGGTATCAGCGTCGATCAGGTGTGCAGGCACGATAGGCTGGATGACCTCACGGATCATATCCGCACGGATCTGCTCTACCTCAACCTCGGGGCTGTGCTGGGTGGAAATAACCAGCGCGTCCACGCGAACGGGCTTGCCGTCGTGGTACTCAACAGTCACCTGGGTCTTACCGTCGGGACGCAGATAGGTCAGCGTGCCGTTCTTGCGCACCTCGGTCAGGCGCAGTGCCATCTTGTGTGCCAAGGAAATGGGCAGGGGCATCAGCTCCTCGGTCTCGTTGCAAGCATAACCGAACATCAGACCCTGGTCACCTGCACCGGTGTCCAGACCGTCAGTATCAACGCCTGCCTTAGCCTCCAGCGACTTATCAACGCCCATTGCGATATCGGGGCTCTGCTCGTGGATCGAGTTGATCACGGCGCAGCTGTCGCAGTCAAAGCCGTACTTTGCGCGGTCGTAGCCGATCTCGCGCACGGTTTCTCTTACAATGTGGGGAATGTCCACGTATGCGGAGGTGGTGATCTCACCCATAACGCATACAAGGCCGGTGGTCACAAAGGTCTCGCAGGCAACGCGTGCCATGGGGTCGGCTGCCAGCATGCTGTCAAGCACGGCGTCCGAGATCTTGTCACAAATTTTATCGGGATGTCCTTCGGTTACGGATTCGCTGGTAAACAGTACTTTTTTCATTATCTTTCCCTCTTTTTTTATGTCAATTTATTTTTAATCAGATCAAAAAGCTCAGCCATTCGATGCCGCTTGAAACACCCAAGCAGATCAGTGTTACGATCACACCTGCGATCATAACGCCAAGCAAAGCCGACAGCATGGCGCGCCAGAACTTCATATGCACGGTGGCAGCCACCAAGGATCCCGTCCACGCACCGGTTACGGGCAGCGGAATGGCAATAAAGAAGCAAAGCCCCCAAAAGCCATAGCGTTGGATCTTGTCGGTATTCTTTTCAGCCTTGCGGCGCAGCCATGCGGCAAACGCACGCACGAATTTGATGGGCATTTTCTCCATCCACGCAAGCACCTGACGGATCAGGAGCAGAATGAACGGCACGGGCAGCATATTTCCCGCAACAGCCAACAGATAGGTCAGCCACCAAGGGGTATCGGTTGCCCAGCCCAGCGGTATTGCGCCACGAAGCTCAATGACGGGTACCATGGAGCACAGGAAAATGCCCAGCTCCTTGCCGCCGCTCATCAAAAAATCGATCAGCGCTTGTTTGATTTCTTCCATATTTTACTCCAAAAGGATAATTTCCGTTGACACCGCGGCTCAAACAAACCAATCGATCTTGCCGCCAAGCAGCACGAAGAACAAGATCAGCGATGCGACAACCAACAGCGCGCCCGCAACCGTGATCAACAGATTGGTCTGCCACGAGCTCTTGACGGGGCTTGTGCTCTGCTTGGAGCCGGGCAGCTTGACGCGCGCATAGCGCAGCGCGGTAGAAACGGGTTTATAAAGGATCAGAACCAGAGCGGCGTTCATGACCGCCTTGGTCAGATTAAAAGGCAAAATTAAGGTGGGAAGCATTTGGGCAACGGTTGCCGTATCTACTCCCGGGGTATACAGCGGTACGACCAGCAAATTCATGCACAGCATGATGGCAGTCATACTGAAAACGGCAGACACAAGACCGATGACCGCGCCGAACAGATCGCGACGGTAGCGATAGATCAGCGAAGCGACAACGGAAAACGATGCCGAGGATACGAAATTCATGATAAATCCGTAAAGGCCTGTTTCACTGACCGTTATCAATTCCAGCAGTGCCGTCACGGCAGATGCGATCACAGCAGCCAAAGGACCGAACAAAAGTCCTCCGATCGTGATCACGCAATCCTTGATATCAAAGGTCAGGAAGGTCACCTTGATGTGGAACAGCGAGGTGGCTGCATAAGCAAGCGCGCAAAACAGCGCGATCATGACCATACGCAAGATGCGATCTCTTGCACTCAGTTTGGTTTTTTCTTTCATAAAAAATCCCCCTTTACATACTTGGGGGAAAGGACAATGCGCCCGCATGCGGGCTTTCTTATTCTTTCCCATCCGGACTTTACCGTCGGTTCGGGAGTTTCACCCGATCGGCTCTTGCATGGCAAGAGTTTGCAGACTGATCGCTCTATCGATATCACTGCCGGTATGGAATTTCACCAATTCTCAAAAATAAAATGTGGGGGATGGGATGAAACTCATCCCATCCCCCGAAATTACGTTCAAATATTTATGATCGTAAATTAGTCGATGATAGCGGAAACGACGCCGGAACCAACGGTTCTACCACCCTCACGGATAGCGAAACGCAGACCCTCTTCGCAAGCGATGGGGGTGATCAGCTCAACGGTCATGTCAACGTTGTCACCGGGGCGGCACATCTCAACGCCTTCGGGCAGAGAGATAACGCCGGTAACGTCGGTAGTTCTGAAGTAGAACTGAGGTCTGTAACCAGCCAGGAAGGGCTTCTTACGGCCGCCTTCCTTCTCGGTCAGAACGTATACGTGGCCAACGAACTTGGTGTGGGGGTTAACGGAACCGGGCTTAGCCAGAACCTGACCTCT
>JAZRDG010000133.1:0-15984 GCA_045660125.1 Eubacteriales bacterium
TGACGTGCTGGCACACAGCGCAAAGAAGATCATCGGTTCCTATGCAGCAGTCATGAACGGCGTTGACGTCATCGTCTTCACCGCAGGCATGGGCGAGAACGATTCCCGCATCAGAGAGCGTATCGCTACCGATATGGAATACCTTGGCGTAGAGTTCGACAAGGACGCAAACACCAACTTCACCCGCGGCATTCCTTGCGAGATCTCCGCAAAGGGCTCCAGAACCAAGGTTCTGGTCATCCCCACCGACGAGGAGTTCATGATCGCTAAGGACACCCAGGCACTTGTGAAGTAATTCAATCAGGATCCCCGCGGCGACGTTCGCGAGTCGCCGCACCCAACATAGATAAAATTTTATTGAAAGGATACACAAAAATTATGGCACAATCTCCCTTCGAAATCAAAAAAGAAATCTGCGACATCGGTAAGAGAATTTACGATCACGGTTTCGTAGCAGCAAACGACGGTAACATCTCCGTCAAGGTAGGCCCCAACGAGTTCTACTGCACCCCCACCGGCGTATCCAAGGGCTACATGACCCCCGATATGATCATCCGTATCGATGGTGACAGCAAAAAGCTCGACGGCAGACTCAACCCCTCCTCCGAGATCAAGATGCACATGAGAGTCTACAAGGAAAGACCCGACGTTAACGCAGTTGTTCACGCTCACCCCCCTGTAGCTACCGCTTTCACCGTTGCAGGCGTAGAGCTTGACCAGTACATCCTGCCCGAGGCAATTCTGACCATCGGTAACGTTCCTACCTGTGACTACGGTATGCCCTCCACCATGGAGATTCCGGACTCCCTGATGCCTTACATCCAGAAGCACGACGCATTCCTGCTCAAGAACCACGGCGCCCTGACCGTTGGTAACACCCTGCTGCGCGCTTGCTTCACCATGGAAGAGGTTGAGTTCAACGCAAAGATTAACCTGTACGCTCGCCAGATCGGTGCAGGCGCAAACAGCCGCATCGACGAGATCTCCTGCGAAGAGCTCGAGAGACTCATGGAGCTGCGTAAGAAGATGGGTCTGCCCGGCAAGCACCCCGGCTGCCAGAAGTGCAAGAACCTCGGCACCGCTAACTGCCGCTGCAAGGACAACGCTAAGTGCGCAGGCGACTGTGCAGACGCTGCTCTGGTAGCTGAGATCACCAAGAAGGTTCTCGCTTCTCTGGGTAAGTAATTCTTCCCTGAGAAGATATTACCGAAAGGAGAGTAAGAACGGTGGCTATTAACTGGACCGAAGCGCAAATTGCCGAGGTAGTATCCAAGGTACTGGCGCAGGTGCAGTCCCCCGCTCAAAGCTCCGATAAGGAATGGGACAGCACCCAGTATCACGGCAGAAAGCTGATCGGTGTTTATAACACCATGGAAGAAGCGATCGCCGCTGCTGAAGCAGGCTACAAGGCCATTCGTGCCATGAGCGTTGCGCAAAGAGAAAAGCTTATTACAACTATCCGCGAGTACACTCGCGCGGAAGCTCCCGCTATGGCAGCGCTTGGCGTTGCCGAAACAAAAATGGGCCGCGTTGATCACAAGATCGCAAAGCACATGCTGGTTGCCGACAAGACCCCCGGTACCGAGGACATCGTTGCCGAGGCTAAGACCGGTGACTGCGGCTTGACCCTGACCGAGCGCGCACCCTTCGGTGTTGTGGGCGCAATCACCCCCTCCACCAACCCCTCCGAAACCGTCATCTGTAACTCCATGGGTATGATCGCCGCCGGTAACGGCGTCGTATTCAACCCCCACCCCGGTGCTATTGCAACCTCCAACTACGCTGTTGACCTTGTTAACCGCGCAGTTCACGCTGCAGGCGGCCCCGAGATCCTGGTTTCCTCTGTCAAGAAGCCCACGCTTGAAACTGCCGACGTGATGTACAAGCATCCCTCGATCCGCCTGCTGGTTTGCACCGGCGGCCCCGGCGTTGTCAAGGCAGTGCTCTCTTCCGGCAAGAAGGCAATCGGTGCGGGCGCGGGTAACCCCCCTGTTATCGTTGACGACACTGCTGATATCGAAAAGGCAGCCAAGGATATTATCGACGGCTGCACCTTTGACAACAATCTTCCCTGCATCGCCGAAAAGGAGTGCTTCGTCTTCGACAACGTCGCAGACAGACTCATTGCCGGCATGATCAAGAACGGATGCTACAAGCTCACCCGTGCACAGGCCGACGCGCTTGTCAAGGTTGTGCTTGACGAAAAGACCAACCCCAAGACCGGTAAGACCTCTTTGGTGGTCAACCGTGATTGCGTAGGTCGCGACGCTCGCGTCATTCTCGCTAAGATTGGCGTAAGCGTCGGTCCCGAGATCCGCTGCGCGATCGCTGAGGTTGATTTCGATCATCCCTTCGTACAGGAAGAGCTCATGATGCCTATTCTTGGTATCGTTCGCGTCAAGGATATCGATGAAGCGATCGATCTGGCGGTCAAGGCTGAGCATGGCAACCGTCACACGGCTCACATGCACTCCAAGAACATCGACAACCTTTCCAGATTTGCAAAGGCTGTTGAGACCACCATTTTCGTTAAGAACGCGCCCTCTTACGCGGGCATCGGCTTTGGTGGCGAGGGTCACAGCACCTTCACCATTGCAGGCCCCACCGGCGAAGGTATCACCTCTGCAAAGAGCTTTACCAGACTGCGCCGCTGCGTAATGGCTGATCATTTCAGAATTATCTGATACGCTACATATTAGGAAAGGAATCAACAACATGGACTATTCTGCTTCTCAAATCGAAAGCATCGTCCGTCAGGTCCTTGAGGGCATGAACGGCGGCTCTGCGAAGCACGAGTGCAAGTGTGGCGGCAACTGCAAGTGCGGCGGCCACGGTCACGGCACTCTGCCCAAGACCGCTCACGTAGCTCTGCTGACTGGCGAAAAGAAAATTGAAGTAAAAGAATTCCCCATCCCCGAGCTGGGTGATGATGACATCCTCGTAAAGGTAGAGGGTGCGGGTGTTTGCGGTACCGACGTTCACGAGTGGAAGTGCGACCCCTTCGGTCTGATTCCCGTAACGCTTGGTCACGAAGGCACGGGCGAGGTTGTAGCTGTTGGTAAGAACGTTAAGTTCGACACCGCAGGTAAGCCCATCGGCGTAGGCGACAAGATCGTTACTTCGGTCATCAGCTGCGGCGAATGCTATGCGTGCCGTATGGTTCCCGGCAGAACCAACCTCTGCGACAAGCAGGGCGTATTCGGTCTGATCGGTGACAAGCCCGACGACCACCTCAACGGCTGGTTCGCTGATTACATGGTAATTAAGGGCGGTAAGGGCGTGACCTACTTCCAGGTCAACGACCTCAACCTCAACCAGAGAATGCTGCTTGAGCTTGCATGCGTTTGCGTACACGCTCTGGAGCGCTCTCAGGCTACAGGACTTATCAAGTTCGGTTCTAAGGTTCTTCTGCAGGGTTGCGGCCCCGTTGGTCTGATGATGATCTCGGTTCTGCGTGCTGCAGGTGTTAACCACATCATCGCTGTTGACGGTAACGAAGACCGTCTGAAGTTTGCAGAGAAGCTGGGTGCAAAGACCACCATCTGCTTCCGCAGACCCGACGAAGACACTCTGGAAAAGAGAGTTGCTAAGGTCAAGGCTGTTGCTAACGACGTTGGCGTAGACTTCGCATTCCAGTGCACCGGCGCTCCCGTGGCTGCTGCTGATATCTTCAGCTACATCCGTCGCGGCGGCGGCATGTGCGAGATGGGTTTCTTCGTAAACAACGGTGAATACTCCATCAACCCCCACCTTGCTATGTGTAACAAGGAGATCAACATTGTTGGCTCTTGGGACTACAGCGCAGAGGACTACCCCACCACCATGGCGTTCCTGCGTCAGTGCAAGGAAATGAACATTCCGATCGAAGATCTGATCACGCACTCCTTCCCTCTGGATAAGATGAACGAGGCTATGGAGACCAACGTGGCTCAGAAGGGCATCAAGATCTGCTATATTGCAGACTGATAAGGAGTTGACGACATGGCAGCTCTCGGAATGATCGAGGTATACGGCTTTACGACCTCTATCGTGGTTGCTGATATCGTGGCAAAAACTGCCGACGTTAAGGTAGTAGCCATCGACCGTAACAAGCCCGCCAACGCAGACAAGTGCGAGGTGCCGCTGGTTATGGTAGTCAAGTTCATGGGTGATCCTTCTGCTGTCGTTGCGGCTCACGACCGAGGCGTAGACGAGGCAAAGCAGAGAGGTTTGTACATCACCTCCAAGATCATCGCAGGACTTGATCCTTCGGTTGAGTGGTTCGCTCACCTGACCGCAACGGGTCGCGATAAGCTCCGTTACCCCAAAACTGAAAAAGCTAACGAAGCACCGGCTGCTGAGGAAAAGCCGGAGGCTCCTAAGAAGACTTCCTCGAAAAAAACAAGTAAATAATTAATAAGGAGAAAATAATTATGAAACTCGCACTTGGTATGGTTGAGACCAGAGGTCTCGTAGCTGCTATCGAAGCAGCTGATGCAATGGTTAAGGCTGCTAACGTTACCCTTGTTGGTTCCGAGAAGATCGGTTCCGGTTTGGTAAGCGTTATGGTTCGTGGCGACGTCGGCGCTGTTAAGTCTGCTGTTGAAGCAGGCGGTGCTGCTGCTTGCCGTCTTGGCGAAGTTGTCGCTACTCACGTTATTCCCGCTCCTCACGACGATGTTGAGCTGCTTCTCCCCAAGCTGGGCTAATTAATTACCCAAACGCTTAAAGGTACTTAAATCATGGAAGCAATCGCGTTGCTCGAGGTACAGGCGATGGTAACAGCCATCGTAGGTCTTGACGCAATGGTCAAGGCTGCCGACGTAAAACTGATTCATGTCGAGAAACGCTTGGGTGGCAGACTTGTCACGGTTGTAGTTGAAGGTTCGGTATCCGCTGTCACTGCGGCAGCGGAAGCCGGTGCCGAGGCTGCTAAGGCCGTTGGTAACGTCAAGCTCTGCGAGGTTATTGCTCGCCCCCATCCCGACATCATGAAGTTTTTGAAGACCGATTCCCTGTAAGATACGGGAACGGCACACACACAAGTTTTTAAAAAAATAAAAAAATAATATTTACACATTTTAGGAGGATTTTAAAATGGAAGCTCTTGGTATGGTTGAAACCAGAGGTCTGGTAGCTGCAATTGAGGCAGCTGATGCAATGGTAAAGGCTGCAAACGTTGTTCTGATCGGCTCTGAGAAGATCGGTTCCGGTTTGGTAAGCGTTATGGTTCGTGGCGACGTTGGCGCTGTTAAGGCTGCTGTTGAGGCAGGCGGTGCAGCTGCTTGCCGTCTTGGCGAGGTTGTTGCAACCCACGTTATTCCCAGACCCCACGCTGACGTTGAGAAGCTGCTGCCCAAGATCGGCTAATTCAAAATTAGTCTCTTTTAAGGCAGTCCTCGGAAGGGCGATTTTCGCCCTTCCGAGACCCCAACAATATTTGCGTATATGAGTGCATTTGCGCAGAATGCACCGATATATGTAAATATGTGACCGCTCTCGGGCGGAATTCAAGGATAAGAAAGAGGAACAGTTATGGCAATCAACACTAACGACATCGCTGCAATCGTCAAGAAGGTGATCTCCGAGATGGATGCAAGCGCCGCTGCAGACGCCGGCATTCCCGTAGGCATCTCCAACAGACACATTCACCTGAGCAAGCAGGATCTTGAGACCCTGTTCGGCGCAGGCTACGAGCTGACCCCCATCAAGGATCTCTCTCAGCCCGGCCAGTACGCTTGCAAGGAAACGCTGACCCTGATCGGTCCTTCCATGCGTCCCATCGAGAACGTGCGCGTTCTGGGTCCTGTGCGTAAGGCAAGCCAGGTAGAAATTTCGCTGACTGATTCCTTTGTACTCAAGGTAAAGCCCCCCGTTCGTGAATCGGGTGATATTGCAGGCTCTGCCCCTGTCACCATCATTGGTCCTAAGGGCGTTGTGACGCTCAAGGAAGGCTGCATCATTGCAAACCGTCACATCCACATGCACACCAGCGACGCTGTTAAGTACGGTGTCAAGGATGGCGATTCCATCGACGTTGACGCACTGCAGGGTACCAGAAAGACCAGATGGTACGGCGTGCAGGTACGCGTACACGAGAATTTTGCACTTGAGATGCACGTAGATACCGACGATGCAAACGCAGTCGCCTACAAGAACGGCTACACGGTTACCGTAGTTAAGTGAAGATAGGTTTCGGAGGATATTATGGTTAAAGGTAAAGTGGTTGGAACCATCGTTTCCACCAACAAGTTTGATTCTTTGCGCGGCTTCAAGTTTTTGGAGGTGCAGATCATTGAAAAGGAAACGCTGACCGATAAGTTCATGGTTGCAGTGGACAAGACCATCAGCGCAGGTATTGGCGAGGATGTTCTGGTCGTAACCGGCAGCAGCGCACGCGTTGCAGTAGGTTGCGAGTACGCTCCCGTAGACGCCGTGATCGTTGGCGTTATCGATAAGCCCGCCGACTAAGCTACATAAAAAGTCGGCATACCCTCATCTCACATAAGGAATTAAGACTATGCCCGAATTAAAATTAAAATCCATACTGCAAAAGTGCGGCGTCGTTGGCGCAGGCGGTGCAGGCTTCCCCTCTTACGGTAAGCTGACCGACGGGGCTGACCTGCTGGTTATCAACTGCATTGAGTGCGAGCCGCTGATGTATACAGACTATGAGCTGGTGCGCGAAAAGCTGCCCGAGATCGTGCAGGGCGCGCAGCTGGTCATGGAGCACACCAATATCAAGCACGCGGTGCTTGCCATCAAGGCATACCGCGCTATGACCTTGGGTCTTGCGGACAATCAGGAGCTGGCTCCCGGTATCCACGTCAAAACCGTGCCCAACATCTACCCCATGGGTGATGAGATCAACCTGATCTATCAGGTCACCGGCAGACTGATCAAGCCCGGTAACCTGCCTATCTCTCAGGGCGTGATCGTTTACAACGGCGAGACGGTGTTCAACATCCGCAACGCCGTACATGAAAATATGCCTGTTATCACCAAGTGGCTGACCATTGGCGGTGATATTCCCCAGGCTTATACGGTCAAGGTACCCGTAGGTATGCGTATCTCGGACGTACTCAAGGCTGTAAACGTTACCGTTCCCAAGAATTACGTCATGTTTGACGGCGGTCCTTCGATGGGTATTATCAAGAACCCCGCCTCGGACGTTGTTGTAAAGACCACCAAGGCTCTGTTGATCGTACCGGACAGCATTCCTGCCGTTGTACAAAAGCAGCGCACCGTGGAGCAGAATCTGCGCCTGGCAGCATCCACCTGCTGCTCTTGCACACGCTGCACCGATCTTTGCCCCAGACACCTGCTGGGCTATCCCCTTGAGCCTCATAAGCTGATCCGTGCAGGATTGTATCCCGCGCAGGAAACACCCGAGCTGATCCGCACCGCAAGCCTTTGCTGCAGCTGCGATATCTGCGGTACGTTCTCCTGCTGCCAGGGTATCTCGCCCATGATGGTAATCAAGGAATACAAGAAGATCCTTGCACAGAAGGGTATGAAGTACGTAGCCGCTCCCGGTCAGGAGTTCTATCCTGCAGACAACCGCGACAGCTGCATGTTGGTATCCCAGAAGTGGAAAGAGGTGCTGGGCGTTGCCAAGTTTGACAAGCATCCCACCTATATTCCCAAGGATCTGACCGCTGAAAAGGTTGAGATCCGTATGCGACAGCACATCGGCGTTCCCTCTGTGCCCTGCGTAGCAGTTGGCGACAAGGTCTCTGTTGGTGATATGATCGCAACCGCAGGCCCCGGTCTGTCGGTTCCCCAGTACGCATCGATCACGGGCTCGGTCACCTTTGTGGACGAGAACAAGATCATCATCGAAGCATGAATCTAAAATAAGTAGGTATAGATATGTATCAAGCTATTGGAATTATTGAACTGAAAAGCATTGCACAGGGCGTTGAAGCAACCGACGCAGCGCTCAAGAGCGCAGGCGTACAGCTGATCTCCGCTCACGCAGCCTGCCCCGGTAAGTTTGAGATCATTCTCACGGGCGCGATTGCAGACGTTACTGCTGCGATCGAGCACGTTACGGGCAGATTTGACCAGAAGCTGATCGACTCCAGCGTGATGGGTCGTATCGATCCCGCTGTTGTTGCCGCTATGTTCGGTACGCAGGCAGCTCCCAAGACGGGCAGCCTTGGCGTCATCGAGACCTTCTCTGCCGCAAGTGCCATCAAGGCAGCAGATATCGCAGTCAAGACCGCTAAGGTTGAGATCTACGAGCTGCGTACCTCCAGAGGTATGGGCGGTAAGGGTATCGTGCTGATCGTTGGTGACGTGGGCGACGTGACCGCAGCCGTTGAGGCAGGCGCAAGACACGCAAAGGATCAGAGCATGCTGGCTTACACCTCCGTTATTGCCGCTCCCCACAAGGAGCTTTGGGATCAAATCTAAAGAAAGAGATAACGCATCATGGCAGAAATCAAGTTTCAGATCGCTAAAAGCGACCGTATTTCTCGCTTGGTCGAGCATCTTTACGCAAAGCTGCCCGAGATCGAGCCTTACCGCGCTGAGCTGGTAACCGAAAGCTATAAGAATACGGAAAATCTCCCTATCGTCAAGAGAAGAAGTGCCGCTCTGCGTCATATTCTTGAAAATATCCCGATCGTGATCCGTCCCGACGAGCTGATCGTCGGCGCAAACTCGGTATCCCCCCGTGGCTGCCAGACCTACCCCGAGTACTCCTTTGAGTGGCTTCGCCCCGAGTACGAGACGGTTGCAACCCGTGAGGCTGACCCCTTCTACATCTCGCCCGAAACCGTGGCAAGACTGGAAAAGGTGCACCCCTACTGGTATGGCAGAACTGTCAGCGACCTTGCTGCAGCTAACATGGACGCGGATTGCCTGGATATCTTCCTCAACCACGGCATTTTCACGGTTGGTAACTACTTCTACAACGGCATCGGTCACGTATGTGTCGATTACGAAAAGGTCATTACCCTTGGTATGGAAGGCATTATCGGTCAGGCTGAGCAGGAAATGGCTAAGCTTGATATGGGTCAGGGCGATTACCTGTCCCGCAAGCACTTCCTGGAGGCTGTAATCGAGAGTGCACAGGCTGTTACCACTTACGGTCACAGATACGCTGAGCTGGCTTACAACATGGCTGTAGATGCAACCGGCGAGCGCAAGCAGGAGCTGCTTCGCATTGCCGAGGCTTGCTCGCAGGTACCCGGTAAGCCCGCAAGAAGCTTCTACGAGGCTTGCCAGGCATTCTGGTTCGTGCAGCAGATCCTGCAGCTGGAATCCAGCGGCCACTCGATCTCCCCCGGTACCTTTGACCGTTACATGTATCCTTGGTTCAAGTACGATATCGATCGCGGTATCGAAACGCTTGAGTCCGCACAGGAGCTGCTGGACTGCATCTGGGTCAAATTCAACGATTTGAACAAGGTGCGTGACGCTGCTTCCGCAGAGGGCTTTGCAGGCTACGGCATGTTCCAGAACCTGATCGTTGGCGGTCAGGACGAGAACGGCTACGACGTGACCAACGAGCTGTCCTTCATGTGCATGGAGGCACAGTGCCACGTGCGTCTGCCCCAGCCTTCGCTTTCCATCCGCGTATGGAACAAATCCCCCCACGATCTTCTGATCAAGGCTGCCGCTGTTACCCGTGAGGGTATGGGCGTGCCTGCATTCTATAACGACGAGGTCATCATCCCCGCTATGATGGATCGCGGCATTTCGCTCAAGGACGCGCGCCGCTACTGCATCATCGGCTGCGTTGAGCCTTGCGTGCCCCACGCTACCGACGGTTGGCACGACGCTGCATTCTTTAACATGTGCCGTCCTATGGAGATGGTATTCTCGAACGGCGTTGATAAGGGCGTGCAGATCGGCCCCAAGACCGGTGACGTATGCAAGATGGGTCGCTTTGAGGACTTCTTCGAGGCTTATAAGACCCAGCAGGAGTTCTTTGTCAAGATGATGGTACAGGCTGACAACGCGGTTGACTATGCGCACAGCGTTCGTTGCCCCCTGCCCTTCCAGGCATCGCTGATCGATGACTGTATGGCACGCGGCAAGTCCAACCAGGAGGGCGGCGCAAGATTTAACTTCACCGGTCCTCAGGGCTTTGGTATTGCCAACAACACCGACGGTCTGCTGGCTGTCAAGACGCTGGTCTTTGATACCAAGCAGGTAACCATGGAAGAATACAAGGAAGCAATCGAGAACAACTTCGGCGAGGGCTTTATCCCCAAGA
Organism: Eubacteriales bacterium; assembly: GCA_045660125.1. Classification (GTDB taxonomy): domain Bacteria; phylum Bacillota; class Clostridia; order Oscillospirales; family CAG-272; genus SVQP01. Next base: position 10,208 of record JAZRDG010000133.1, read on the forward strand.
AGGCGGAAGAGCTGACCGTTGAAGCTGTCAGACAGCTGGTGCTGAGTGGTGCAAACGTCACCAACGCACAGATCAGCGAGATCTACCAGAGCTTCCTGACCGCATCCTTTATCCCCGCTGACAAGAAAGCACGTTATCAGCAGATCCGCGAGCTGATCATGGCACTCCCCAAGTACGGTAACGACCTTGAGGACGTTGACACCTTCGCACGCGAGGTCGGCGAGACCTATACCGATATCCTGCCCCAGTACACCAACTGCCGCGGCGGTATCTTCCAGGCAGGTCTGTATCCCGTTTCCGCAAACGTACCGCTGGGTTACCAGACCGGTGCAACGCCTGACGGCAGACTTTCCAACACTCCCATTGCAGACGGCGTAGGCCCTGCGTCCGGCAGAGATATCCTCGGCCCGACCGCTACGGCAAACTCCGTATCCCGCCTCAACCACGCAGCAGCCTCCAACGGTACGCTGTTCAACCAGAAGTTCCATCCCTCCGCACTGGCAGGCATGGGCGGTCTTGAAAAGTTCGTGGCTTACCTGCGCACCTTCTTTGATCAGAAGGGCATGCACGTTCAGTACAACGTTGTCTCCAAGGACACGCTGCTTGACGCACAGGCGCATCCCGAAAACTATAAGACGCTGGTTGTCCGCGTTGCAGGCTACAGCGCACTCTTCACCACCCTTTCCCGTTCTCTGCAGGACGATATCATCAACAGAACAGAACAAGGCTGGTAAGGCAATGCTGTCGCATTGCAGTGATGTATTTCGCCATAGGCGAAATGTGATATTTTTGCTTACGCAAAAGTGATATTCGCGCTTTGCGCGAGTGATATATTCCGCTTTCGCGGAATGTGATTGTAGGGGCGATCATTGATCGCCCGTGCGAAAACAATGTACGCCCCTACGAAAAATTCTTTTGAAAGGATCCGTTATGGAACAGTATTACGACAGAGTCGGTCGTGTGTTTGATATTCAGCGTTATTCGGTCCACGACGGACCCGGTATCCGCACCATCGTATTTTTAAAGGGCTGCTTCTTGCGCTGCAAATGGTGCTGCAACCCCGAATCCCAGGATTTCAAAATTCAGCAAATGGAACAGGGCGGCAAGACCAAAACGGTCGGCTACGATATCTCGGTCAGAGACCTGATGGAAGAGATCGCCAAGGACCGCATGTACTTCCAGCGCTCGGGCGGCGGCATTACGCTGTCGGGCGGTGAATGCTTAGCTCAACCCGAATTTACCGAGGCGCTGCTGCGCGCCTGCCACGATTACGGCTTTACCACCGCCATCGAGACCACAGGCTTTGCCAAGCGCGAGATCATTGAGCGCATTATCCCGCACGTGGATTACGTGCTCATGGACATCAAGCACATGGACAGCGCAAAGCATGAGCAGTTCACGGGCAGACCCAACGAGCTGATTTTAGAGAACGCCAAGTGGATCGCGCAGAATGCACACAGCATGACCGTGCGCGTGCCCACCGTTCCCACCTTTAACGCCACCGCCGCGGAGATCCGCGACATTGCCAGATTTGCAAGCACGTTGCCCGGTGTCAAGGAGATTCACCTTCTCCCCTATCACCGTCTGGGCACAGATAAATATACGGGTATTGGCAGAACCTACACCTTACCCGACATTCTCCCTCCCGACAAGGAGAGCATGGAAGCGCTGGTCGCCGCCGCCAAGAGCGTGTGCGATCTGCACGTACAAATAGGAGGCTAACATGACCAATCTCCCCCAAGATTTACATATGCAGGATAAAATGCGCATCGTCCAGGAGCTTGTCCCCGGTCGTCAGATCACGCTTGCGCATATCATTGCAAATCCCGATCCGATTCTCTATCAAAAAATGGGTCTTGACCCCAAGCTTGACTACACCCACGCTGCCATCGGCGTGCTGACCGTCAGCCCTGCAGAAACCGCTGTCATCACAGCAGATATCGCGCTCAAGAACGCGGGCGTCGATCTCGGCTTTGTAGACCGCTTCTCGGGCACGTTGATCATCACGGGCAGAGTTTCCGAGGTGGAGTCCGCATTCCACGCTATCGCCGATTATTTCCGCGATAAGCTGCATTTTGCAGTCTGTGACGTAACCAAGACCTGATATGAAAAAGCTGATCTTAGTCGGCAGAGTTGCGGCAGGCAAAACCACCCTGACCCAAGCGCTCAAGGGTGAGCAGCTGCACTACTGCAAGACACAGTATATCAATTATTTCGATACCATTATTGACACACCCGGCGAGTATACCGAAGTCAAGCAATTGGGCGCGGCTCTCGCACTCTACGCTTACGAGGCAGACATCGTCGGTATTGTCATAAGTGCCAACGAGCCGTTTTGCGTCTTTCCGCCTGCCATTACCTGCATGGTCAACCGCGAGGTAATCGGCATTGTCACGGGCGTGGATAAGCCTGACGGCAACGTGGAGCAGGTCAGACGCTGGCTGAGACTATGCGGCTGCGAGACCATCTTTGAGGTCAGCTCGTACTCCGGCCAAGGACTGACCGAAATCATCGAATATTTGCGCGAGCCGGGTGACGCACCCGACGCAAGACCCGTATAAAAAACCGAAAGGATCACACATAATATGAGTATGACCAAGGTAATTTGCTTTGCCAATAACAAGGGCGGAAGCGGAAAATCCACCACCTGCTCCAACGTGGGCTACGCCATGTCCGCTATGGGCAAACGCGTGCTGCTGATCGACGGCGATATGCAGATGAACCTCACCCTCTCGTTCTTCGACGAGGAAAAGGCACTGGAATACGCCAAGAACGGCAAAAACCTGTATACCGCAATGCGCGAGCAGAAGGATCTGTACGACTTCATCGTGCCCACCGAGTACGAGGGATTGGATATTATCCCCTCCTCCACGCTCATGAGCAGCATCGAGTTTGAGCTGTTTACCAAGTGGCAGCGCGAATTTATCCTGCGTCAGGGACTGACCAAGATCATGGCGCTCAACAAGTACGACTATATCCTGATCGACTCGCCCCCCACGCTTGGCTGCTGGGTCATGAACATCATGTGCGCGTCGGATTACCTGATCGTGCCCGTTGAGGCATCTCCCTGGGGTCTGTTCGGTCTTGCCAACATGTTCGAGTTCTACGAGCAGGTCAAGAACATCGCGCCCAAACTGGAGCTGCTTGGCATCGCGGTCACCAAGGCAAGCGAGCGCAAGAACTACTTCAGACAGACCATGGAAACGCTTGGCGAGCTTGAAAACGTCAGACTGTTTGAAAACTACATCCGCGTAGACAGCACCGTGGAATGGGCACAGGATAACTCCAAGCCCGTCTGCGCATACAAGAAGTCCAGCCGCGCGGCAGGCGAATACACAAAACTCACAGAGGAGGTTCTCAAATATGCCCATCGGTAAGCAGAGCATCAACAGAGTGGCCAAAAAGGTCGATACAGAGGAAATTAAGCCTGTAGTCGCTGAACAGCCCACCGAAACAAAAAAGCCCTCTACGGCGAAAAAAAGCACCTCCTGCGCCACCCGTGCAAAAGCACCTAAAGCAGAGGCTGCAGCACAGCCCGAAAAGCAGCCCGCTCCGGTAGCCGAAGAGCCTGTTGCTCCCACTGTCACCGAGCACGTGATCGCCAACATCGACCCCGTCGTGGTCGAAAAGGTAGTCGGCACCCCTACCCCCGCCCCCAAGGACGGCAAGGTCAAGGTTACCGATCCCATGCCCAGCTATTTGCTGTAATTTTGAATAAACAGACCGCCGAGAACGACCTCCCCGTCCTTTTCGGCGGTCTTATGCTTATTTGTAAAGGAGTATCCACCGTGAAAATCGTAAAAATCACCGCTATCGCGCTGATGCTTGTGCTCCTGCTGAGCACAGTATGCGCGCTTCCCCTCTCTGCAACCGATACCGAAGCAGGAATTACCTTTTCTGCGGAGGATACCTATCAAACGCAAGCCCCGTTTTCTTTGCTGCCCGCAACCTTTGAAGCCACGCTAAAATTCCCGACAGATACAGAGGGACGCGGCGGCGTCATTCTGGGCAGCTACGTTTCCTCCAAGGTCGCCTGCGTGAACTTTGAGATTCATGAAAACGGCGCACCCCGTCTGTATATCATTGATGAAAACGCAAAGGTATACGACGTCAAATTCACAAGCGTAAACGTATATACGGGAGAATACGTCCACCTCGCCATCGTCAAGGATTCTGCAGCGGGCACGGTCAGCTGCTATGTCAACGGCGAGCTGGCAGAAACGCAGGAATTCGCCACCCCCGCAAGCGTGACATTGGCAAAGCAGATGGGCCTGGGCGGTGACATCAGAAACGGAAACGGACAGTTCTTCAAGGGCACCTTGCAAAACGTCACCGTATTCGAGGACGTGCGCTCTGCCGAAGAAATTCGCGCCGACAGCCAAGGCGTGCTTGACACAAACGGGCTGATCGGTTCGTACGATCTCTCTGCCAATCTCGATATTTTCACCGATACCGCAAGCAAAGGCCCCGATTTCCTCTATTGCGGTGCGTTTTTGGAAAACTACCAAGGTGTGACGGATTACGCATACTCCTTTGCACTTGTAGGTGACACGCAGATCCTTGCCAAATACTACGGCGACAAGCTGACCGCCATGTACGATTGGATCGTTGGGAACGTGGAAGAAAAGAAGATCAAATTCGTGTTTGGGCTGGGAGATATCACCGACACCAACACCAACGGAGAATGGAAACGTGCCGAGCGCGAGATCCTCAAGATGGAAGGCGTTGTTCCCTATTCCATCATCCGCGGCAACCACGACAGACCGGAAAGCATGTTCAACAAGTATTTTCCCTATGAGAAATACGGCAAAAACGTACTGGGCAGCTATGACAACACCATGTGCAACACCTACCAGGAATTCAGTGTCGGTTCGATCAAATATCTTGTGGTCAACCTTGATTTCGGACCGTCCGATAACGTGCTTGAATGGGCAAACAAGATCGTGGAAAAATATCCCGAGCATAACGTCATCGTAACTACGCACATCTACCTCGCACCCGACGGAACCACCGTGGACGCGGGAGAGAGCGGCAGCGCGCCTGCGTACGGCGGCATCAATACGGGTGACCAGATGTGGGAAAAGTTCATCTCCAAGCACGAAAATATCGTGCTGGTGCTTTGCGGACATAAGCCCACCGATTACATCACCGTAGCACGCACCAAGGGCGAGCACGGCAACGAGGTCGTGCAAATATTGGTCGATCCGCAGAGTACGGATAAGAATCTGGGCGGCGTGGGACTTGTGGCAATGATGTACTTCTCAAACGACGGCAGAAGCGTAGACGTGGAGTATTATTCCACCGACAGACAGGCTTACTTCCATAGAGAAAACCAGTTCCATCTGGAGCTGAACGTGATCGGCTCAGGCACGGCTGAGCTGCCCGAACAGCCCACCGATACCGAGGCACCCGACACCTCTGCCGAAACAGAGCCCCCCACAACCGAAACACCCGAAACAGAGCCCACCGCACCCGATAGCGGATGCAAAGGCACCGTCTCGCTTGCAGGATTCGCGGTTATAGCCACGTTAGCACCCTGCGCACTGTTACTCCCCAAGAAAAAGAAAAAATAACCACAACGCAAAAAATACCGCCGAGGTCGCGCGACCTCGGCGGTTTGTTGTTATTTATTATACATTTTGATCATTTCCCAACCGCGCGCAACGTATTGCTGAAATCTGCCCTCATTACGATCAGCGGGCGATCACTGATCGCCCCTACGGAATAACCTCATAATATATAAAATATTTATAATTCACACTTGTAGGGGCGATCAG
>JAZRDG010000134.1:0-1816 GCA_045660125.1 Eubacteriales bacterium
TTTAAGATCGAAACCAAAAAGCGCCTTTTGGAGGAGCGTGAGCGCGAGCTTGGCTTGGCGCAGGAATATAAGGAAAAGTATGCCGATAAGGCAGCCGTGCCGGTAGCCCTTGCAGGCAAGCACGGCTTGGACGTCAGCGGCGGTTATATCTCGGCGATCAGTGCCTTGCGCAGCGCAACAGACCAGTATTTGCGTCTGTGCGAGCAGCAAAAGGCAAAGGATGCGCTGTACGAGGGCATCGTTGGCGAGGCGGACGCGCTGTGGGATCGCATTTCCGCGTTCCTCTCGCGTTGGAACAGACCCTATGATCGCGAGAATTGTGCCTTTGTGCTTGCCGAGCTGCGTACTGCGCTGGCAGATCTGCAAAGACGCAATCGTGAGATCGAGCAAAAGGAGCAAGCCGCGCGCGCATACGCCATGGAGAAAAACGTGCGCAGTCTTGCCGAGCAAAGCGCGCCCGACGAGCAGGCTCTGCCCGAGCCCGAGGAGATCTCGGCAAGGTGGGAGCTGAGCCGTGCGCAATATCAGCAGCAAAGTGCAGCGCTGACATCCTTGGTGCAAAAGGCAGAAGCACTCTATGAGGCTGCGGACGCTTACGGCGCGCTGGTTGCCGAAAAGCAAGCGCTGGAGGATAAGCTGCAGCTGCAAAACGCCAACTATACGGCGATCGTGCATGCCGAAAAATATCTGGCGCAGGCAAGGGAAAACCTCTCGTCCAGATATCTTGGCAAAATGCAGGATGCCTTTGTGCGCCGCATGCAGCAGATGGGTGGCGACGACAAGCAGTTTATCATGGATACCGATTTCGGCATCACACTCATGGCAAAGGGAAAGAGCCGAAGCATTGAATATTTGAGCAGCGGCTGGAGAGATATGGTGGGCTTTTGCTTGCGCCTGAGCCTTTCGGACGGTCTGTTTGACGAGCAAAAGCCGTGTCTTGTGCTGGACGACCCGTTCGTCTATCTTGACACCGAGCGCGCAGAGGCGGCACGCCGCCTGCTTGACGAGCTTGCCAAGGACTATCAGATCCTGTATCTGACCTGCAAAACAAACGGATAAAAACGGTAAAATTTATGGCAAATATTATAATCATAGGCGCAGGTGTGGCAGGGCTTAGTGCAGGCATCTGTGCACAACTGGCGGGGCATCAAGCCACCATTTATGAAAAGCACTTCCGCGCGGGCGGTAACCTGACGGGCTGGGATCGCAAGGGGTATCATATCGATAACTGCATCCATTGGCTGACCGGTACCAATCCCGTGACCGATTTTTATCGGATGTGGGAAAATTTTGGCGCGCTGGGACAAGGCGTGCAGGTGCACCAGCCCGAAAACCTGTACACTTACGTGCGGGATGGGCGACAGCTCTCGCTCAATCACAGCTTGGAGCAGCTGCAAAGCGATATGCTGGCGGCCTCTCCCAAGGATGAAAAAGAGATCCGCGGCTTTGTCAGGGCAATTCGTTCTGTGCAAAGACTCAACGGCATGGGCGGCAAGCATTGCGAGCGCGCCAGCTACGGCTATGAAAAGCTGGCTGCCGTTCCCGATCTGCTCAAGTATTATAAGTACAGCATCAAGGACGTGGCATCGCGCTTCAAGGATCCGTTCATCGGTGATTTTCTCAAATCGTTCATGCCCGAGCATTTCAGCGCGCTTGCGCTGATCATGGTGTTCTCCACCTTTACAAGCGGCAACGGCGGCATTCCGCAGGGCGCGTCCTGCGCCATGGCGGATCGCATGACCCGGCGTTTTACCTCGCTTGGCGGCAAGCTTTGCCTTGGCAAGGGCGTGGCGAAGATCAACGTGCAAAAGGGGAG
>JAZRDG010000135.1:0-10041 GCA_045660125.1 Eubacteriales bacterium
TAAGACCGCTTGGCCTCCGACTTGATACTTGTTCATTACCTCGACTACCGCACCCGGAACAAGGGCAGAAAAGTCTTTGCCTGCATAGAAGCGATTGCGAACCTCGGTGGAACTGATCTCGTCAAGGGGCGGAAGAATAACAAAGGAAGCTCTAAACTGATCGAGCAGCGGATTCTCGCAGAACATCGCATCCAGGTCGATGCCGTATCTCTCAAATACAACAAAGCGGAATTTGCCGACGTATTCCTCACCATGGCTGGATTTAAGGAGTGTATGTACCTTATCTGCTCCCTGAATCTCGTAGATCTCGGCGTCGGGATATTGCTTCTGGATCTTACAGAGTGTCTTAAAGCGGCTGGGATTGATGCCACCGAGCTCAAAGCCCCAGAACTCAAGATTGGGCTCAGAGGCGCAAATGTTCTCGATGATCGCCTTTCTCTCGTCCTCAGAGAGGTAGAACGGGTCATCAATCTTGACCGTCTTTCTCTTGAGATACTGACCGTTGGTAGCAACGAATAAGCCTTTATCTGCACCGATTGCCTCAACTGCGGTTTTGAGCGCATCTACGTGCGCGTTTGTCATGGGGTTGAAGCTTCCAAATAATACTGCTATCTTCATGTGTGTCTCTCCTTTGAGTTGTTTTATTTGACTATATTATAACATGGTACCATCTCATTTTGTCGGTATAAAATCAACATTTTAATTTGTAATGTTATATTTGCTTGAGCAATAGCATGTCCATAGGGAGGTGACTGACCACGAAGCTCCAAAACCTCCACAGGCGCCACGAAGATTTTTGGCGCACACTTTATAGCACAACGGACTAAAGCGCGACACGCGCGAACGTGGAGCTCAATACGAAACCTAAAACACATGAGAGTAATGTGCCTAGCAAGATGTCTTATGCTGCCAAGTAAAAGTTATAATTGAACCACTGTACGAACAGGTTCTCCATTCAAAAATTGAAGTTCTACAGGCCTCATATTCTCCGAAAATTCCCACTATAAAAAATACACACACCGAACCCAAGATTTGTCCTGGATTCGGTGTATACAGAAAATATTATTTATATCGTTTTTTCGCCATCGGCTTGATGTAATTCTTATGCATATCTCCCTAAAGAAAATGGCGGGGAACATCCCTGCCGTAGGTGGACCCGGGTCTTGCGACCAGCCCGTTTTCCTTGCTTGCATTATATCATATTTTTCTGAAAAATGCAACCCCTTTTATAAAATTTATTATTTTATTTCAAAGGGGTTGCACTCACTTATAGTATATGCTGCAATACTCTATTTGATCCCGGTTCATTTTGACAAACCAACCGTAAGGATCAAGCTGTTAATCTTCCCTTTCATCTGCGAATACTCTTTATGCCGTAAGGAAAAACGCGTATGTATGGCTCACCTTATGTTTGCCGGAAATACGGCTGGGACGCTCGAATTTTAAAGTTCGTACGGGTCGCATATTCTTAACCATCTGGCCGCCGATGGAGCCTGCCTGAGCTGCGGTCAGCTGACCGTTGTAGCCCTGGTTCAGGGTAACGCCTACTTCATTTGCTGCCTGCATCTTGAACTGCTCAAGTGCCTGCTTTGCTTCGGGAACAAGTGTCTTGTTGCTTGCCATAACTAAATTCTCCTTGTCAAGGGTCGGACGAGCGGTGCTTCCCCTCTCCGCCCTTTGCTTTTTTCAAAATCATCTATGCTCAATTGAGTCCGCAATCTCTTGCGTGCTCTGCTATTATTTTGAACGCCGATGCAGGATTTATGAATGGCAATTTTTTATTAAAAAATCAAAGCTTGCAGGTATATCTCGCGGCAGTTTCGGTCTGCGCGTACGTGCTGCCGTCGGGCAGGATGATCTCGCAGGGGATGCTCACGTTCTCGGGCAGCGTGACGTCCAGCGTCAGCGTGCCGTCAGTCTTTTCCCATGCGACCGAGACGGTGCCGTGCGGCGTGGGCACGGTTCCCTTTGCCCACGTCAGGTCGTATGCGTCAACGTGCGGTCTTACGCGCACCGAGGCATAGCCGTCAGCGGTGGGATACACACCCAGCACCATTGCGGAGAATTCATAGATGGGCGCGGAGCTCCAGCCGTGGCATTCGCTTCTGGGCGAGTCGGGATTTTCGCACCAAGTCGTGCAATGCCAGTCAAGCATGGTCTCCCAGCCCTGCAGCTGACGCTTGGCGTACGCATCGTAGCGTCCTGCCATTTCCAGCGCACGGAACATATAGTGGCTCATGGAGAAGGAGCAGACCGCCACAGACACGTGACCGTCAAAGGTGCGGTCGATCAGCTCGCCTGCCTCATCGCCGCTCACCGCTCCCGACAGAATTGCCCAAAGCGTGGTATGCTGGCTGTATTCCTTGGTGCTCGGCGTATTGCGGTAAAGTCCGATTTCCTTGTCGTAGCAATGCTTTTGCACGTTACCGATCATGACCTCGGCTCTTTCTCTGTAATCACTTGCAAGTCCGGGTCTGCCGACAGCCTCGCAGATCTCTGCCGCTGCCTTGAGTGCTGCCGCGTACATAAACGAGGTCACAGTCAAGGGCTCGGTAAATCCGCCGTTCGGCACGCCCACGTGCCAGCCGGGCACCCAGTCCACAAAATGCCAATAGGGCGTGACACCGATCAAGCCCTGCTCGGTCATATAGGTCGCAAAGCCCTCCAGCGCGCGATCCACCGTGCCGCTCATAGCGCGCACGCTTGCCCTTGCGGTATCATCCGCGCCGCAATAGCGCAGATAATCGCGCAGCATCAGTATCCAGAACAGCGTAAAATCGGGAATGATCTGCACCATGACAGAGGGATAGTTTGCCTGCAGCATGCCGTCCGCCATTTGCGAATGCGCAAAGTCGGTCAGAGACTTGATGGGCATGCGGCCGTCCGCGCTCATGCGCAGGGTAAACAGCATCTCAAGCGCACTGTCCATGTCGTATTGCTGCTGCTCGTAATACGGGCAGTCCACGTACATCTCGTGCATGCAGCAAAGCACGGTATTGCGGCTGATCTCCCACATGGTGTTGTATCTGGGATTGGAGCAGGTAAAGATGCCTGCCTTATCAAGCGGATAGTGATAAAACGCGTAATCAAACGCGCCAAGCGCGAAATCGGGGTCCTCAAACTCCACGCGCGCAAAGCGGAAGGAGCGATACCAGAACGGTGCAAAGGTCTGCTCTTCCCCGGTTGCCACCAGCGTATCAAACACGCCGTGCAGCTCAGCCGTGGGATCGGTATAGGCGTCTCTTTGGCTCTTGTAGCGGTTTCCGTTGCCGTCCGCTACGTTATAGCACTCGGCAAAGATCACGCGCACGCGCGTGCCCACCTTTGCCTTGAAGCTAAGGCGCACCTTGGCGGTGGTATAATTGATTGCGTCAAACTCGACAAAGCCCTCACCGCGGCGCACCTCACGCATGGGTGCGTACGCATTGGTCTGCATGGCAGGAATGGGTCGAGGCGACATGATATAGCGCTCGCCAAGACCGAACAGATTATAGCAGCCCTTATCCAGCTGCGGCTCGTATGCCTGCATGAGCGCAACGGGCGTTTGCACGCTCGCACCCTGCCACTGCTCAAAGGGCGGGATGGAGGTATGTACCCCCGGCATATTGGAAAAGGCGCAGGCATCCTCACGCGCGCAAGCCCAGCTTGCATCCGTGCCAAGGGACGTGCATACACCGTCCGCCTCGATCACGCCGTCCATCCAGAACGCGGGGCGCGAGCTGCGGAACACCGAGATAAAATATCCCTCGGTCACGTAGAGCACCTTGGCAAGCAGCGTATTTCTACCCTTTTTGAGATAGGGCGTCAGATCCTCGCTCTCATAATAGGTCACGAAAGAAGAGCCCTGACAAGGACCTTCCGAGACAAGGTGACCGTTGAGATACAGCGCATAGCGCGTATCTCCGCAGCAGCGCACCTTGAGCGACGCGCCTGCGGGAGCTTCAAATTCCTTTGTGAAATAATAGAAATGCGGTGTTGTGGGGTGGTCGTCCGCCATGATCCAAAAGCTCATAATCTTCTCCTTTTGGGATTTATTTTTGATAGGTCAGCGAGGAAAGTGCGCTATTTTCTATGATGTTTTCCGCGTTATACACGATCAGCACGCCATCGCAGCCGTACTGCTCCACATACTCTGCAAGCGGCTTGACACCGCCTACCGAAAGATTGACCACAACAAGATCGTAGTGCTGCGCCAAAAACGGCACCATGCTGTTAAAGAAGGAGTCCTTGAGCACAAGCAGGGTCGGACGCGTCTGGCCTGAATTCTTGGTCACGGTCAGAATGCCGTGCGTGCCGTCAAGGAATACGGAATACTTATCCTTCTTGGCAAGATAGTCGCGGTTATAAAAGCCCTCGAAGGTCAAGCCGGTATCGGGATCGGTCACCGTATAGCCGTCCTCGCCGTCGAAATGCCAGATTTCCAAAGCATCGGGCGCGACAAACTTAAAGCCCGCGCGCGACCACGTCGTGCCGTAAAAATCCTCTATCGTTTCGGGTGTAAAATTGCTTTTGGGAAGGATCTCCTGCTCCCTGCCCCACTCGGTCATAAGGGCACTGTAAGCAAGATATGCGCCATCGGTCGTCCAATGGTGGTCGGTGCGATAGTACACGTACTTGCCCTCGGCAGTAGCGTTTTGCATGACCTCTCGCAGGTCAATATAGTTGACGCTCTCGTCAAGCCCTGCGTCAATATCCGCCCACAAGGCGTTTGCCGCATCCGTGGGATAGCTTGTCTGCGCACCGTACACGTCCAGCGTTCTGGGCGGAATGATCACGGTCAGCGGCAGCTCCTGCGCGGCAAGATCGGCACTGAGTTTACTCAGCGCATCGGTCTGCGCGGCAATGCTGTCCTTGGAGTAATAGTCGGTATCGTACACGCGGGTCAGTCTGTCCACGTAAGCGTCAAACCAGCGCACGGCAAGCACGCCGTCCTTGCCTAAAGCTACGCCGTTGTTGCCGCCTTTTCCAAGCGCCAGCTCGGCAATGCCCTTGATGCCCACCAGCGCGTCACGCGCGGGAAACTGGTCGGCAAAATACTCGTTCATGTCCGAGCCGAACTTGCCGTCCTTGAGCGAATCCCAGGTCAACTTGGGAAAGGTCTGCAGGCTGCGGTTTTCCTGTTCGGAAAAATCGTTGTCCGGCAGCACAACGAACAGCAAAAGCCCGACAAGCAGAGGCAGCACGAACAGCACAACAGTCAGTATATGAATGATCTTTTGATTTTTCATGCTTACCTCCTCAGAAAATATAGTAAAGGAACGGGCTGAAGGTGGAGTCCACCAGATACGCCGTGCAAAGCACCACGACAATGGCGCAAAGCGCAGGCACGGCAATGGCTACGGCAGGCTTTTCCCTGCATTTATCAAACAGCTTTTTGGGCAGCGGTGTCACGCCTACAAAGCACACGATCAAGAGCGGCAGATAGCGCAGCGCCTCGTACAGCACCACAGGGCTTGCAAAGCCGACCGTGCCCGCACCGAACATGCCCGTAAAGATGGTCCAGCCCTCGGACAGGTTGGGGAATGCGAAAATGATCCAGCCGATGCCGATCAAAAGCAGCGCATACGCGTGCGAGATCGCGCGCGGCAGTTTTTCAAGCACTTTGAGCAAGAACGCCTTTTCAATGACCAGAATGACCAGGAAATACGCGCCCCACAAAACGAAATTCCAGGAAGCACCGTGCCAAAGACCCGTCAGCAGCCAAACGGCAGCGAGGTTGAGATACTGGCGCGCCTTTCCCTTTCGGTTGCCGCCAAGCGGAATATACACGTACTCGCGAAACCACGTGGAAAGCGTGATATGCCAGCGACGCCAGAACTCGGTAATGCTTTTGGAAATATAGGGGTAATTGAAGTTTTCGGGGAATTTGAAGCCGAACATCATGCCAAGACCAATTGCCATGTCGGAGTAACCCGAAAAGTCGTAGTAGATGTGCAGCGTGTAGCAAATGACCGTCATCCACGCGCCAAGCGCGGTATGCTCAAAGCCCGCAGCAGCCGAGAAATAGCGGAATGCAGCAGCCGCACCGTCACCCAGCAGCACCTTTTTGGCAAGACCTGCGCAAAAGCGGCGCACGCCTGCGGCAAAATCCGCCAAGCTCTCGCGGCGACCGATCAGCTGATCGTCCACGTCGCGGTATCGCACGATAGGACCTGCGATCAGCTGCGGAAACAGCGTCACGTACGTGCCAAAGGCGATATAATTCTTCTGCACCTCGGTCTCGCGGCGGTACAAATCAATGGTGTAGGACATGATCTGGAAGGTGTAGAACGAGATACCGATGGGCAGCGAGAGTCCCTCGATCGGGCGCGCGATGCCGGACAAAAACGGGATCAGCGCAAGCGTCTCCATGGTGAAATTGAAGTACTTGAAAAACAAGAGAAACGACAGGTTGAGCGCCAGCGAGATGATCATTGCCGCCTTGCATTTCCCGGGTGCGGTATGGCGGTATTTTTCAATGAAAAAGCCGCCTGCGTAGGCAACCGTGATGGATGCCAGCATCAGCGCAATATAGATCGGCTCTCCCCAGCCGTAAAACAGCATGCTGACGGCAAACAGCACGATATTGCGCCCCTTGCGCGGCACGAGATAATATATTGCCAGCGTCAGCGGCAGATATGCAAACAAAAAAATCAGCGATGAAAAGACCACGGCAAGCTCCTTGATTTTGATCTATCTTTTTATGGTTTCCGAGGAAACCGAAGAATATTCTAAAGTATAAATATATTATAAAGTATTGCCGTAGTTTTGTCAACGGAGAGCGGACGGTTTGAAAGAAAAAATTGAAAACGCGGCAAAATTTCAAATCCCCCAAAATCACGAAAGTTTTTGATCGACCTTTTTTCAAAAAGGTCGCAGGGACTTGGGGCAGCGCCCCAAGTCGCGCCCGCAGGCGCGAAATCATCCTGTACGCCGTTTTTTTGGTTCTTTTTTTGCGGCTACTTGCTCAAAAAAAGAACGGAAACGGTTTTTCACATCCCCCCCAACGGACTTGCAAATCTGTTTTTGCCATAGAAAAAGCAGACGCGCCGTGGTGCGTCTGCTTGGTCGTTCCGTATTCAGGGGAGATAAATCGTCAGCGTCTTCTCTTCTCCGCCCTCGCCCGATTTGTAGAGAATCTCCATCTGACCGCTGACGTCATGCTTTTGGCTTGTGATCGGTCGCTCACTATCGGGATTGAAATCCTCCAGCGGATAGGTCTGACAGTAGGCTTGAGGATCAAAAATATCCTGCACAACAAGGCTATATTGCCCTGCACTTTCGATCACGTATGCCACGTAGCGGTCCTGTGCTTCTATCACGTGCGAAAACTGCTCGGACACTATGCTCTTTTCAAGGTCGAAATAGACGGCTTGGTTATCGTAATCGAATTCGGAGTTTTCCAAAAACATTCCCAGTACGTTGACTCCCACGTAGCGCGTTTGGGGATATAAGCCCATAGTGTCACCTGCCGCCAATACCTTGCCGTCATTATCGTACACCGTATAGCTGTTCTGACCGTAATCGATCACGCAATTATTGTATAAATGTGCGCTTGAAAATTCATAACGGTCCACGTCGTGCAAAGCACCTTGAAACATCTCAAAAAGCCCCTTGTCGTACATATCAAACACGCCCTCAATGATCACGTATTCGCCGTTATATCTTTGCAATCTCTCGTAATACGGCTCCAGCTCCTCACCAAGCTCGACCCAGATTTGGTCAGTGGTATGGTTTTCCCATGCTTCTTTATCGGTGCTGATGTAGTTCCCCTCAAACTCCAGATTTCCTACTGCGGTCAAGCGCACCTTGACACCGTGATACCGCTCGGGGGTTGCAATCAGCTCCGTCATAGACACGCTTACAGCATAATTGCTTGCCAAGCTGCCAAAGCCACCGTACAGTACGTATTCCATGCGCTCCAAAATCTGTCTTGCATACATGCCGATGCCCCCAAGTGCAAGCAAAACAGCAAGCAGCAGGGCAAGCACCGTAATCAGCAGGCTGCGCCTTTGGCGCTGAAGTCCGTGCATGGTTGTGCTGATCCACGCACCGGTGGGGATCTCCAAAAGGGCGGAAAGCTGCTCGATCATGGGTGCATCAGGCATAGCTCTGCCCTTCTCCCATTTGGTCACAAGACGCTCGTTTACGCCAAGTGCCGCCGCCACGTCCTGTACGGTCATTTGCTTTTTCTCTCTGTACGAGTGGATCAATTTTCCCATGCGTTTCATGATGTTTCCTCCCTTTTATCTTTGCAATTCCATTGTACCATATTGCGCGTTTTGTGTCAAGATAAAGTGCCTTTACCTATATAGACGCATTTTTTGATCCAAATGTGCACGTTTTTTCAAAAAAAGTTGTATTTTTTTGAAATTGCGCAACATTTTCGATTTTGCACTTGACAATTCCCTTTTCATGCTATATAATGTCACATATATCGGCTTTGACGGGAACAAGTACCCGCGCGCGACTCACAGAAAGTACCCGGTTGATGAGAGGGGCGAGGACGGCGGCGGCGAAATACATCCCCGAGCTTTGCACCGAACCGCACGCGCGCAGTAGGCTGCAACGGACGTTCCCCGTTATCGGAATCGACTGTATCCGTGCACACGGTAGGCAGCCGACAGAGGCTTCTTTTGCAAAAAAGAGGCGAAGCAAGGTGGTAACACGGCGGCGTCCCCGCCCGTCCTTGATTCCAAGAGCGTACTTGGCATCGGGGACTTTTTATTTTATATTTTCACATCAAAGGAGAAACAAACTATGCAAATCTATGAGGAATTGCAAGCGAGGGGACTGATCGCCCAGGTCACCGACGAAGCAGAGATCAGAGACATGATCAACGCAGGTAAGGCGACCTTCTACATCGGCTTTGACCCCACCGCAGACTCCCTGCACGTTGGTCACTTCATGGCACTGTGCCTGATGAAGAGACTGCAGATGGCAGGTAACAAGCCCGTCGTACTGATCGGCGGCGGCACCGCTATGGTCGGTGACCCCTCGGGCAGAACCGACATGCGTCAGATGATGACCGAGGAAACCATTGCACACAACGTAGAGTGCTTCAAGCAGCAGATGTCCCGCTTTATCGATTTTGGCGAGGACAAGGCGATCCTTGTCAACAACAAGGATTGGCTGATGCAGCTCAATTACGTTGAGGTACTGCGCGACGTTGGCGCATGCTTCTCTGTTAACAAGATGCTCAGCGCAGAGTGCTACAAGCAGAGAATGGAAAAGGGTCTTTCGTTCCTTGAGTTCAACTACATGATCATGCAGTCCTACGACTTCTATCACCTGTACAAGAACTTTGGCTGCAACATGCAGTTCGGCGGCGACGACCAGTGGTCCAACATGCTGGGAGGCACCGAGCTGATCCGCAGAAAGCTTGGCAAGGACGCTTACGCAATGACCATTACCCTGCTGCTCAACTCCGAGGGCAAGAAGATGGGTAAGACCGCATCGGGCGCTGTATGGCTTGACCCCAAGAAGACCACTCCCTACGACTTCTACCAGTACTGGAGAAACGTAAACGACGCTGACGTACTCAAGTGCATCCGTATGCTGACCTTCCTGCCTATTGAGCAGATCGACGCTATGGACGGCTGGGAGGGCGCACAGCTCAACACCGCCAAGGAAATTCTTGCTTACGAGCTGACCAAGCTGGTACACGGCGAGGAAGAGGCTGAAAAGGCACAGGCGCAGGCACGTTCCCTGTTCTCTGCAGGCGGCGAGGCAAACGCTCCCGAATACAAGCTGACCGACGCTGACTTCACCGGCGGCATGGTTGAGGGTCAGATCGACATCGGCTCTGTCATGGTCAAGGCAGGACTTGTCAAGTCCAAGTCCGAGGCACGCACCGCAATCCAGCAGGGCGGCGTGACCGTTGATGGCGAAAAGATCACCGATTTCAAGACCGCTTACACCAAGGCAGACCTTGCCGAGGGCAAGCTGTTCCGCAAGGGCAAGAAGACCTTCGTTAAGGTTACGGCAGAATAAAATCAGACAAAAAAACAGCCGCCCGCGGCGCACGCCGCGGGCGTATTTTTGACCGTAGGGGCGGATTCC
>JAZRDG010000136.1:0-7449 GCA_045660125.1 Eubacteriales bacterium
GATGGGAGTGCCCTGGCAGTAGGACTTGATGATGTACAGGTAGTAGGGAGACCAGTCGATTCTGGAGGAAACGATAAAGGTGTTGGGGCAAGCCTCGTGAGTGGAGCCGTTGTAGGAAACGTTGGGAACGTTCTTCTCTTCGCAAACGGAGGGAGCGCCCATGGAGTCTGCGTGCTGGGAGATCAGCTTGCAGCCGTTGTTGATCAGAGCGGTTGCAGCGTTCTTTTCAGCGTTCTCGTCGTACCAGGAGCCGGTGAACTGAACTTCCATGGTAACGGTGGGGCATACGGACTTTGCGCCCAGATAGAAGGAGGTATAGCCGGAGATAACCTCAGCAAAGGTAAATGCGCCAACGTAGCCCATCTTAGCCTCTTCTGCGGTGAACTCGCCTGCAGCGATCATCTCGTTGAGCTTCAGACCTGCAGCAACGCCTGCAAGGTATCTGCCCTGGTAAATGGATGCGAATGCATTGTGGAAGTTAGCAAGACCTGCGGTGTGAGCCATAGTGCCGGTTGCGTGGCAGAACTCAACCTCGGGGTGCTCCTGTGCAGCCTTGAGCAGGTAGCTCTCGTGGCCAAAGCTGTCTGCGAAAATAATGTCGCAGCCCTGGTCAACCAGGTCGCATGCTGCCTCGTAGCAAGCGTTGGACTCGGGAATGCCCTTCTTGTAGACGATCTGATCATCGGTCAGACCAAGTGCTGCCTGCACCTTCTTAACTGCGTTAATGAAGTTAAGGTCATAGGTGGAAGCTTCGTCGTGCAGCAGAATAAAGCCGATCTTGAAATCTGCGGGAACGTCGAAGTCCTTGGTGAGCTCAACCTCAGGCAGGGGCGACTCAGACATCTTAGCCTCATTGCCGGTCATGTCGCCGCAAGAAGCCATTGCACCAATTGCCGCAATCATCAGAACGGCGAGGCACAGGGACAGAATTTTCTTGAACATTGTCATGTTCCTCCTCTTAATTTGTCTTTATATATAAAAGCCGCAGCTCCTATATCGCTAAAAACCGAAAAAGAATACGTATTTATTCTATCACAATATTTTCACACTGTCAACATAATACGACTATTTTTGCCAAAGGAAAAATAAATAAAAATACTTGCACAATTTCGTGCATTTTTATGTTGCTTTTGTAACGCTTGTATGGTATAATTGGGACATGGAATCACCAAACCCCACAAGGAGGTCAAAATGGCTAACCAAGCACCCCGTTATGACAGCATTCGTCCGGGACAGGTATGGCTGGACACCGAGGGCAAGCGCATTCAGGCGCACGGCGGCTCGGTCATGTATCTGGACGGCTATTACTATTGGTACGGCGAGAATAAGGAACACACCGATCCTGCCAAAAAGATTTGGCACTGGGGCGTGCGCTGCTACCGCTCTGCAGACCTGTACAACTGGGAGGACCTTGGGCTGATCATTCCGCCCAACGAGGACGATCCCACCTCTTCCCTGCACCCGACCTCACTTATGGACAGACCGCATATCATTTACAACCAAAGGACCAAGAAATTCGTCTGCTGGCTCAAGATCATGCACTACGACGGCACGCAGGACGAAACCGTGCTGACCGCCGACGCGCTGACAGGGCCTTACACCATCGTGCGCGAGGGGCTGCGCCCCCTGGGCATGAACGCGGGCGACTTTGATCTGGTGGTCGCGCCCGACGGCAAGGCATACTATTATTTCGAGCGCGTGCATTCCGAGACCATTTGTGCCGACCTGACCGACGATTATACCGACGTCACAGGCTACTATACCACCCATTTTCCGCGCTACTATCCGCCCTACGTGCGCGAGGCGACCGCGCATTTCACGCGCAAGGGCAAGCATTACCTGGTCACGTCCGGCACCACAAGCTATCTGCCCAACCCCTCCGAGCTTGCCATCGGCGGCTCCTGGCACGGGCCTTACACGGTGCTTGGCGATCCGCATCCGACGGACGAGAGCCACACCTCGTTCCATTCGCAGATCTCCTCGGTATTCAAAGTGCCGGGCAAGAAGGATCTGTACATCGCGTGCGCAGACCGTTGGCTGCCGCACCGCATGCACCTGCCCTACGAAATGTACGAAAAGGCATTTGCCGACGCATTTGGCTACGATGCAACCCCCGAGGAGCGCGCTGCCGCGATCGAGCTGATCCCCACGCTCGAGCATGCCAACACCAAGGAAGCCGATTACGTTTGGCTGCCCTTCCGCTTTGACGGCGAGATGGCGTACCTTGACTGGCACGACGAGTGGAGAATTGAAGATTACGATTAACCAACAACCCTGAAAGGACCCCCATATGCGAATCATACCCAACCAAGGCGTCTGTGACCCCCATATCCGTATTTACAACGGCAAGGTCTATATGTACGCCACGCACGACCGCAGCCCCGAAAACACGGGCTTTTACATGGATGACTGGCTGATCTTTTCCACGGACGATCTGCTGAACTGGAAGCTGGAATATACCTTCCGCCCCGAGGACACCTTCCTTGGCAAATGCGAGGAATGCTATGCGACCGACTCGGCGTACCGGAACGGCAAATACTACCTGTATTTCTCTCATCAGCAATACGAAACGGGCGTTGCGATCAGCGACCACCCCGCAGGCCCTTACAAGGATGCGCTGGGCAAGCCGCTTTTGCCGCGCGGACTGGTGGACACCCCCAGCTATGATCCCGCAGTCTTTATTGATGACGACGAAGCACACACCCCTTACCTTGTATGGGGCTTTACCTGTGAAGGCAAGCAATACTACATGGCGCGCCTGAACGAGGACATGATCTCGCTGGCAGAGCCGCCCCGCCCCGTGGAGATTGTCAACTCCTGGGACGATAACGACGCTCCCGCACTCAACAAGTGGAACGGCAAGTATTATTTGAGCTCGCACCGCTCGTACTACGCCACCTCGGACAGCGTATACGGTCCGTATACCTACCGCGGCTCCTTCTGTACCGAAGCCTATACCGATCACGGCAACTTTTTCACCTTCCACAATCAGACCTACTTTGCCTACGGCATTCCGGAAAACTGGGGAGAGGAAAACGTCAACCGCTATTACCGCACGACCAAAATGGTATACGTGCACTTTGATGAGAACGGCGATATCCACGCCGATGAATTCATCAAGACCGCGGGCGTGGGACAGTACGAGGCGACCTGGCCCTGTATCAAGGGAGAATGGTACTTTGCCGCCTCGGACGGCGTTTATAAAAAGACCAACGCAGATGGCTTTGAGATGCGCGGCTTACGCGACGGCTCGTACCTCTGTTATCAGAACGTAAACGGCATGCGGCAGAACGCAAGCATGTATATCCGAGGCAGATGCGAGAGCGCGCCCTGCGAGATCGAGATCCGCGAGGGCAGCCCCTTTGGCGCACTGCTGGGACACGTGCAGATACAGCCGCAGGCAGGCGAGCAGGAGATTCCCTGCACGCTTTGCAACACGCACGGCACGCACAGCCTGTGCTTTGTGTTCCGCGGAAAGGGCGAGGACTTGTTCGCCTTTGACGAGATCCGCTTTGAGCAGATCAAACCGTAATTTTTGAAATTTAAATACCATTTATTTGCAAAAAGGAGACCTATTATGCAGAAGTATGATATTGCCGCCTACGTGTGGCCCTCTTACACAGGAAAAGAAATGCGCGCGCGCCAGTTCTGGCCCGACGGCATTGGCGAATGGCAGACCGTAATGTCCGTTCCCTCCCGCATGCCCCAAAAGCCCGCTGATTACGAGTGGGACAGAAAGCCGCTCTGGGGCTGCTGCGACGAGGCTGACCCCAAGGTCATGGAAATGCAGATCGAGGAAGCAACCAAGCACGGCGTTAACGTGTTCATTTACGACTGGTACTGGTATGATCGCCGTCCTTTCCTGGAGCAGTGCCTTGACGAGGGTTTCCTTGGTGCATCCAATAACGAAAAGATGAAGTTCTACATCATGTGGGCAAACCACGATGCAGGCTATACCTGGGATACCAGACTTTCCGACCTGCTCTGGCGCGGTCAGGACCCCACCGTATGGCTGGGCGCTGTGGACAGACACGAATTTGAGATCGTGGCGCACCGCATTATCGACAAGTATTTCTCCAGACCCAACTACTATAAGATCGACGGCAAGCCCGTGTTCATGATCTATGACGTGGATAACCTTGTCAAGGGTCTTGGCAGCGTGGAGGCAACGCGCGAGGCGCTGGATTGGTTCAGAGAAGAGACCATCAAGGCAGGTCACCCCGGTCTTGAGCTGCAGCTGACCGCATGGGGCGAGCGCATCTCCAACATGAGCGGCGTGGACGGCACGCATACGCTCTCGACCAAGGAGGTCGTGCCTACGCTTGGCTTTGACAGCGTAACCAACTATCAGTTCGTACACTTCTGCTACATGGATAAGGACTACGAAAAGGAAGTTCTCCCCATCGCGTATAAAGAGTGGGCGCGTATGGATAAGGACTACACCGTTCCCTACTATCCGCACGTTTCGATCGGCTGGGATAACAACCCCCGCTTTATTTCCTACACCCCTGCCGTTTGCAGAAACAATCCTCCCGAGGTGTTCAAGCAGGCACTCATCAAGGCAAAGGAATTCGTGGATACCCACAACCTGCCCGTGCCGCTGATCACCATCAACTCCTGGAACGAATGGACCGAGACCTCTTATCTCGAGCCCGACACCAAGTACGGCTACGGCTACCTTGAGGCGATCAAGGACGTATTCGTAGAAGAAGAATAAAATATTGACAACTTTGGGGCAAAGACCAACCTTTGCCCCATTTTTTGTGTCTATATATACGTAGAGACGGATTTCCGACGCATATTGCCGCCCGTGTCATCCTGAGCAAGGGAGCAAAGCGACCGCGTCGAACCGCGCAGCGGCACCGAGAAAAACCGCACAGCGTTTTTCGCAGGAGGGATCTCGGGCGGCGGTTTTTATCGCTTTGTAGGGGAGCATTCCATATGCTCCCGCGTAAGGGCGGATATGGAATCCGCCCCTACGGAAATGACCCCTCGCAGATCCCGCGCTGCGCGCGCCCTCCTTTGGTCGGGTTCGACTTCGCAAACAATACTCAATTGTTTGCTTCGCTCAGGATGACACGAGGGGGCTGCCCACTTCCCCATTTCGGCTCGGTCTCGCAGCATCTTCCGAAAATTCTTCCAAAAAACACGTAATTCAGCGTTTTCTGTCAAGACAAATGCACGGCTGTATGCTATAATGGTATCACAAGCACGTGGCTGAACATTTGAGGTAAATGAAAAAGACCATAATTTCTGCTAGGACAACTGCTATATTCGTATGCTACAATGTAGACACAGAAAGGAGATGGACTTTATGGAAAACAAAAATTTAATTGACAAAGCCATCGGGTTCATACAAAAGAACCCCCAAGACAACCTGTCGCTACAAAGCATTGCGGATAACGCAGGATTCTCGCTCACGTACTTTGATGCAATTTTCAGACAGCATACGGGATACAGCCCCGTAGAATATTCTCGCATTTACAAGCTCACGAGAAGTGCGCTTGAGCTGCGCAGGACGCAAAAGACCGTGCTTGAAATTGCGCTTGATTTCGGTTATACCAGCCCCGAAAGCTTCACTCGCGCCTTCAAAAATTTCTACAGCATCACACCGAGCCAATACCGCGAAAAATATGCGGGAGAGGCTGTCACTTGGCACGACCTTTCGGGCAAAATAGCCATCAGCCATTTCAGACGAAGTTTCCCCGAGCTGGCGGTGTCGGACATTGATCTTGCTCTTGACTTTTGCTTTACGCACAATCCGCTCAAGTATGCCGAGGATATTGTGGGAATGACTGTGGTGGAATCTGAAATTCTTACACTCGGCGACCCCGGTGCACTCGAACATTTCGTATATGTGTCCGATTACAATTCGGTGGAGCCTTCCGTGATGCTGATTTGCGAAAACGAGCAAGATGCCCTGCCTTATTTGAAGCTTTTTGCAAAGCTTCAAAATCCGAGATTTTCGATTCGCAGATCGGTCGATACCGAATGGGAAGCCTTTGATGCAGAGATTGCAAAGCTCGGTTTAACCTGCTATTACGGATATGACATGATCTATCCGAGCGATACCGTTACTGTTCCCCAATATGAGGAAATGAACATTCGCTTACTTTGCGCAGAGGATATGCCGCTGATCAAGGCATTCAAGCAAAACGGCGGATGCGCCGAGTGCCATGTCAGAGCAATTCAAATGTACTTTGACGGCAAAGGCAATGCAGGCATGAAGCCGATGGGCATTATTGAAAACAACGAGCTGATTTGCCTTGCCATGCCCTCGCTTGATCAGATCCGCGAGCTTAGAAAATACGATATCGGCGCGATCTTTACCCTTGACACCATCGATGAAGAAAAAGCAATTGATTTGATGTGGAAATATGCAATCGACAGCTGCTTGAAAGATAACGCCACGCTCGGCAACTCTAACGCATACGGGGACGATTCACCTCTCGGCGTAGCTGCTTGTGAGCATGTCGGACTTGTAAAGATTGCCAAAAACTGCGGTTATCGCAAATAATTATCTCGCGCTGTGCGAAAAAATTTGCTCCGCACCCAACCTTTTGCCCGTATTTTGTGTCATGATAGTATAGCAAGGTCGCTTATGCGTTGAACCAAACTCAACCAATGCGTCATTGACGCGGGGCGTTTTGGGATATATAATATAAGCAGAATCAACAAACGAAAGGAAACGTTTATGGATCAAAAGCAACTTAAAAGAAACCTTCACTATTTCACCAAAAGCGACACACCTCTGTACGTGGGCATCGGTATGCTGATCGCGGGCGTAGCACTGTTTTTCTTTGGTTGGGGATACATCAGCTACGTGATCGCCTCGGTACTCGCACCCATAGGCCTTGTGCTTTCACTGATCGGTGCTTCGTGTCGCGTGACCGATGCGGACGTTGACGGCTGCATTGCCAAGCTGACCGAGGGCATGGAGGTTGATTTGGTGGAGAACCCCAAATTCGCCAAGCGCATGCTCAAGCAAGTGCCGCAGATCAAGGTGCAAAACTACGTCTTTGACGACGCGCTTGCGCACAAGTACGCCAAAAGCGGCTCTATCCGCACCGAAAAGCTGGAAAGCGCGCTGATCTACCCCTTGGACACCTCTCTTTACATCGTGCATCGCCGCTTTTCGCTGCTTGCCGACGAGTGCGACACGCAGGTATATGAGATCCCCTATACCGAGATCGAAAGCATGGAGATCACCGAAAAGCAGACCAAAATGACCTTTGGCAAAAACACGCGCACGGTCACTGCAAGCTTTTTGTGCATCAACACCGCGACGACCCTGGAGCTGCCCATGCAAAACAATGCCGACACCGACGATTTCATCACGCGTATGCGCAGAGTTTTGGCAGAAAGCAAAAACAAGTGATGTAACTCCCGCAGGCGAATAAAACTGAAAACTCCCACTTCTTGATTGAGAAATGGGAGTTTTTCTTTCCA
>JAZRDG010000137.1:0-9413 GCA_045660125.1 Eubacteriales bacterium
CATTGAGACCTACGTTGACGTAACCGAGCTCATGGGCGCAGAGATCTACCTGTACCTGCAGACCGGTGAGACCCACCTGACCGCACGTGTATCCTCTCGCTCCACCTCTCGTGCAGGCGACACCATCAAGGTTGCATTCGATACTTCCAGAATGCACATCTTCGATAAGGACACCGAGCGTTGCATCGTTCACTAATTTAAGAACATTTAAGCGGCTGCGAAATTCGCAGCCGCCTTTTTGTGCCGGTTAGATTGTGTTCGGACGGGGCGTTGAGGGCACCGCCCTCGGTGGGCACAAAGAACTTTCCAAACCTTTTTGCGCTATCTCTTGCAAACCCTTGCGGGATATGGTATAATAAAGAAAAATCAAAGGAGGTGCGCTGTGAGAGAATTGACGGTGATGATCAAGCCCGCGTCGGGGCTTTGCCAGATGGCGTGCGATTACTGCTTTTACCACGATATTGCGGAACACGGTGCGCCTGCCAATACTTTGATGAGCCTTAAAACCGCGCGGCAGCTGATCAAGCGTGTCAAGGAAAGCGGCGCGCAACGCGTGCATTTTGCCTTTCAGGGCGGTGAGCCGCTGCTTTGGGGGCAGGAGCATTTCGACGGCTTTTTTGACGACGTCAAGGACGCGGGAATTGACGCGACCTACGCCGTGCAGACCAACGGGCTTTGGCTGGACGATGCGGTATATGCCACGCTGTTTGCCGAGCACGACGTGCTGGTAGGCGTTTCGCTGGACGGGGATCGTGCCTTACACGATCTGCACCGCAAAACTCCCGACGGAAAGGGCACGCACGAGCGCGTGATGCGCGGTATAGAGCATCTCAAAAAGCGCGGCGTGCGCTACAACGTGCTGTGCGTCATCAGCGCAAACACGGCAAAGCACCCCACGCAGCTGTATCGCTACTATAAAAAGCTGGGCGTGTCGCACGTGCAGCTCATCCCGTGCCTGCCGCCTATGCAGGACGGCGCAAATTGCCGCCATGCACCCACGCCCGAGGCACTCGGGCAATTCTTAGTCGGCTTTTACAGGCTTTGGCGCGAGGATTTCAAGGACGGCAAGCCGCCCTTTGCGGTCAGGGAATTTGACCAAGCACTTGCCACGCTGCAAGGCAGAGCAGGGTACTGCGGATCTCGCGGCTTTTGCACGCCGCAGCTGATCGTGGAAGCCGACGGCTCAATCTACCCTTGTGATTTTTACGTGCTGCCCGCATACTGCACGGGCAACGTGCACACGCATACCATTGCGCAAACCATTGAGAGCGAGGGTATGAAACGCTTTGCAGCCGATCACCCTGCCGCCCCCAATCTGTGCCGCACCTGCCGTTACTTACCCGTTTGCGGCGGAGGCTGCCGCAGAATGCGCGACGTACACTTGTCGGACACGCACTGTGCAATGCAAGCACTGTATACTTATATGATCGAAAAAGAGAGGACTACAAGATGAATACGCCCAATATTCTTTGGATCTGCGTGGATCAGCAGAGATGGGATTGCCTCGGTTATGCTGACCGCTATCCCGTCAAGACCCCCAATATCGACCGCCTTGCAAAGGGCGGTGTCAACCTTGCCAACAGCTATTGCCCCATTCCCGTGTGCTGTCCCTCCAGACAGAGCATGCTGACAGGCAAGCGCGCCGAGAAGATTGGAGCGCTTTGGAACTACAATCAGAAGATCCCGACAGGCATGCTGCCTGCGGACAGCGATTCCTGGGCAAGAGAGCTGCACGATCAGCTTGGCTATCACACAGGCTGGGTAGGTCCTTGGGAGGGCGGCTACAACACCTCGCCCGAATCTATGGGCTATGACGTGTACGTGCCTCGCTCCGAGCTGGTGCGCCCCATGGCAGAGAATTATCCGCATTGCGTGCCCACCAACGGCTTCTGGGGACAGGTATACGATATGGATAAGGAATACGCGCCCACGCATCAGAATGCAAAGCACGTGGGTGCACTGATCGATGCCTGGCAGGACCAGCATCCTTGGCTGATACAGATGGAATTTTCCGAGCCGCATCTGCCTTGCACGCCCGTGCGCGAGTTTGCGGACATGTACGATCCTGCGGACATCCCTGTGTGGGGCGGATTTGAGGATACGTACGAGAACAAGCCCTATATCCAGCGTCAGCAGCGCATCAACTGGAACACCGAGGATAAGGATTGGTCGTTCTTTGCGCCCGTGGTGGCAAGATATTACGCGTGGATCTCGCAGATCGACGACGCGATCGGTCGCGTGCTTGATAAATTGGAGCAGAGGGGCTTGCTTGAGGATACCGTGATCATTTATACCTCGGATCACGGCGACTACTGCGGTGACCGCCGACAGATGGATAAGCATTACGCCATGTACGAGGAGATCACGCACATTCCGCACCTGTGGCATTGTCCTGCGAGATTTGCGCAGGGGCTGACGAGTGCTGCGCTCAATACCAACGCCTTGGATATCCCCGCAACCATTATGGATCTGGTGGGCTTGCCTGCCGAGGGCATGGTGGGTAAG
Source organism: Eubacteriales bacterium (assembly GCA_045660125.1). GTDB lineage: Bacteria > Bacillota > Clostridia > Oscillospirales > CAG-272 > SVQP01. The sequence goes on from JAZRDG010000137.1 coordinate 2,506, forward strand.
AGCCTGCTGCCCGTGCTGACGGGGCAGAGCGAGACGCACCGCGATGCGGTCATGGTCACCTATAACGGTCAGCAGTTCGGTCTGTTCTCGCAGAGAATGCTGCGCATGGGGGATATCAAATATACCTGGAATCTGACCGACACCGACGAGCTTTACGACCTTGCATGCGATCCTTACGAGCTGCATAACCTGATCGCAGACCCTGCCTATGCAAGCACGCTGCAGACCATGCGCCACCGCCTGCTTGCCGAGCTGCAGGCAGAGGATGATTGCATGCTCAACGGCTGGACCGTGCAGCAGCTGCAGAACGGCAGAAAGATTTGAGCGTATGCAGAACCAAAACGAAAAAATCACGCCCTTTTGTGAGGACGTGTATCTGTATGATCTCAACCGTATGGAAATGCCGCCCTTGGCATTTCGCAGCGCACGCGGCGGCGAGGCGCAGCCTGATCTGCTGACCTTGATAGACCTGTCCGCGCGCCGGTGGCATGCGGTTGCCGAGCAGCTTTACGAGCGCCCCGTGTATCTTGGTGCAAACGGCGGTGCGGTGCTGCTGCCCGTGCACGGAAGCATCGGGCGTCTTGTATTGGTTGTCAAAACCGCGCTCTCTTTGCCCTCCCTTGCGTACCTTGTGCAATGTGCAGGGCAGGGCGAGGTGTATGCCGATGCAGAGATCAAAGCGCAAGCACCCAAGCCGGACACGCGCGAGCGCGAGGCAGCGGATAGTGCCGCGAGAACCGTGACCGAGCTGCGCTTGCTGATCGCGGATTGCGAGAAGGCACGCAGCGTCTTTGATGCAGAGGAATGCATCCAGAAGGCGGCGGAGCTGATGGGCGTTGCGCTGATGCCGCAAGACAGAGTTGAGTCGGCTGCCATGCAAGAGCAGGGGATGCTGCCCGACGCGCAGCATACAGGGCAAGCTTTGCTTGCGTGTGCACTTACGCTTTTGTCGATCATGCGAAACGGGGCGCACGCCCGCAGCGGCTGGCTTTACGCCATGCCCTGTGACGTGGGATATACCCTGCAAGCGTTTGTGCGCTGCCCCTCGGACGCTGATCTTGCAGCGCCGGATCACCTGCGCACCATGCTGGAGGACGGTGGCGTGGCGCACGGTGTGCGCATCGGTGCTTCTCCCGTCAAGCCGCCCAAGCAGTATGCGTATATGAGCAAAAAGATCACCGATCCGCGCAAGCCCTTGTGCGCGCGCTGCGGATGCTTGGATGCGCGCTGCAAATCCTGTACCGCAATACAATTTGCCGTGTTGCCCTACGTCATAGATGCCGCTTTGCATGGCATCAAGGACTTACCGCACTTTGAGCAATAAAAAAACGAGGCTGTTTCGCTTGAAACAGCCTCGTTTATTTGCTTTTGATTATTCAGCAGGATCAGCCTCGGGAGCGGTGGTTTCCTCGCCCTTGGTGGTAACTTCCTCGCCTACGCCGGAGAGCACGATCTTTTCAACGTACTCGGCAGCCTTGGAGCCTTCGGGAGCGGTGATCACGCTCTTGAGCTCGGACCAGAAAATGAAATCGCCAAACTCGATCTCTTCGGAGGTGGTCTTGATCTCGATTGCGCTCAGGTGGTTGCACTGATAGAATGCCATGTCACCGATGATGGTGGTAGCAGCGGGAATGGTCAGCGTGGTCAGACCCTGGCAGCCGAAGAATGCGGCAGAACCGATCTCAACCAAGGTTTCGGGCAGCGCGATTGCGGTCAAGCCCTTGCAGCCATAGAATGCGAAATTGTCGATCTTGGTCAGTGTGTTGGAAAGGGTAACGGAGGTCAGCTTATCGCAGCCGTGGAATGCACCCTCGCCGATGGAAACAACGGAGTTGGGAATCACGATCTCAGTCAGACCCGTGCAGCCTGCGAATGCCCAGTCACCAATGGTCTCGATGGAATCGGGAATGGTTACGGAGGTCATTGCGGTGCAGTAGTAGAATGCGCTGTCAGCGATGCCGACGATCTTTCTTACGTTATCGTCGTTATTTGCGTTCTCATCCAGCGAAGCAACGGTTACCTGAGAGGGAACCACAACTGCATGTGCTTCAGCCTTGCCGACGTAGCCGGTGATCACAGCGGTGTTACCGCCTGCTTCAGCAAAGGTGAAAGTACCGGTCTCGGTTACGTAAGTGTAGTTGGGAGCAACGTAATCGTTGATGGAGGTCAGGTCACCCTTAGAGGCTTCGCATGCAACCATTGCAACGAGCATAACAAGGACAATTGCTACGGCAAGAATCTTTTTCATATGGAACTCCTTTGGATTTGAATATAATTATTCATGATTAAATAAATTATACAATACTTTACCCGAATTGTCAAGAGATTTGTAGGTAGAGATTGTAAATAATTTGCGTATATTTACCGTCCGAGCAGCGCAAGCACCATGTCAATGGCGTAAAGCAGCACCAAATGCGCGGGGTAGAATATGTAAAAGAAGTATTTGAGCTTGTATTTTCCGGGCTTGCCGTTGTAAAGCGCGAGCGGCAGGAGCGCAAGCAGCGACCAGACGCGCGGCGTCATCGAGCCCTCCAGATTGCAGGCAAGCATGACCGTGCCTGCGGCTGCACCGCCGAATTTGCCCCATCTGCCGCTGCCGCCAAGATAGATCAGCACGGGCAGCAGAACGCCTGTCAGACCGTAATCCACGGCAATGAAATGATTGAGCAGCAGCACGCCTGCAAAGCCAAGAGCGAGCAGCATAGCACAGATCACAATATTGGCAGGACGGGGAAGCGTGCGCCCAAAAACCTTGCCAAGCAGATCGGAAACAGGATTTTTATGCCCCTTGCACGCGCAAAGCAGCGCGTCCAGCAAACAAAGCAGCATAATGGAGAGCGAAAAGGTGATCAGGATGCCAAGATACGGCTCGCTGGATACAAAGAAGTAGACGACCTGGCAAAGCGCGCCGAGTATGAAAATGCGCAGAAAATATTTGACGCGGCTGCGCGTGTGCCGAAATCCCTCGGCAATGCAAAGCGCGTAAAGCGGCAGCGCAATTCTGCCCGCAATGCGCAGCCAAAGCACGTCGGGAAACAGAATCATGCCCGTATGGTCAAGCAGCATAGAAATCGATGCAATGATTTTGATCCAAAAAACCGACACCCCAAATTCCTCCTTTTTTGACAGTATCTCCATTATAACACAAAACTCGAATTTTGGCAAGCATAAAACCTTGACAAACGCGCTGTATTTATGGTAAAATCAAGGCATGAAAACATAGGAGCGAACGATAGATTTATGAAATTCAAGCAACTTTTGGAAAGCAAGGAGTATCCCTGTTCGGGCACGCCTGTCATCGCGTTTCTCGGTGATAGCGTCACGCACGGCGCGTTTGAGTGCGTGGACGGCGGCAGCGGCTGCGCGTTTGACTTTGCGGCGGTGTATCATAACCGCCTGCGCCTGATGATCTCGCAAAAATACGATTGGATCCCGATCAGCATTATCAACGCCGGCGTGGCAGGAGATAACGCTGAGGGTGGTGCGCAGCGACTTGAGCGCGATATCATTTCGCGCCGCCCCGATCTTTGCGTGGTGTGCTACGGGCTCAATGACGTCAACGGTGAGATCGATGCGTATAAGAACGCTTTGCGCGAGATCTTTGAGCGGCTGAAGCAAGCGGATATCGAGGTGCTTTTCATGACGCCCAATATGCTCAACACACGTGTGAGTGACGTTGTGTTGGACGAGCTGACCGTGTATGCCGAGGTGACCGCAGGCATGCAGAACGGCGGCAAGATGGATGCCTTTATGGCAGCGGCGAAAGAGGTGGCGTATGAGTGCGGCGTTGTCGTAGCCGATGCTTACGCGCTCTGGAAGCAGATGCATTTGAGCGGTATGGACGTCACAGAGCTTTTGTCCAACGGCATCAACCACCCCTGCAGAGAGATGCACGGCATGTTTGCCGAGCTGCTTTATGAAACCATTTTCGGCGCAATATCGACTATGCCTGAGCCTGAAGCAGTATCCGAGCCTACCCCCGAGGAGGGCGACGAGATCACACCCCTGCAGTTTGACGAGCAAGAGCAGTAAGATGAATCCATAAGAACACCCCCACCGATGCTCGGTGGGGGTGAATTTTTAGTTGCAGCAGGTGCGGGCACAAACCAATTATTCCAACGGAAGTGCGCTTACGTCAAGTCTGCCGCGATTGAGCACGTAGTAATATCCGTCGATATATACGCCGCGCATGTCGCTCATGTTGTCGCGTGTACCGTACTCGATGCGCAGCACCTCGGAAATGCTCTCGCCGTCAAAGTGCAGCACGATATAGCCAAAGCGGTAGTTTTCGTACTTGTATACACCGGGATCAAGATATACCTTATCCCAGGTGTAAATGCCAAGACCTACAAGGCCGTTCTCGCGGTCGATATAGTAGCACTTGTACTCGGGGGAGTAATCGGTGCAGGGCAGCTCGTATTTGCAGTAGGGCTCAACCATCTCGTCACCCTCGGTGTAGATCTCAAGCTTGAGCTCGTTGCCGTTGGAGCCGCGTCCGATGCCCAAAAGGAAGCCCGGGGCAAAGTTGACAAGGCTGGTGGAAAAGCCTTGGATGGTGCCTGTTTCCTTGACCGTAATGTTGGCAAGATTGGAAAGGTCAAAGAAGAATACGGGGTCGGTCTGCTGGATCGCGGTGCAAACGTAAGCCTGCGTGCCTTCAAAGCGTGCCGAGCGCACCGTTTCGCCATTGGGAGCGAACTGAAGCACGGATGTGATGACTCTCATCGTGTCAAGATCAATGACGTACAGGTTTGCGCTTGTGTTGCGAGGGAACAGGGGAACTGCAAGATCCGCGTTGCCCCAAGAACTGTTACGCTCCTGCTGTGTGCCCTGGCTGGTGGTAGTCACCACGCGCAGGGTGTTTTCGTATTCGTCCATGCTGTACTGATCCAGCACGTAGCCGTCCACGATCACAGAGCCGCGCTTGCAGAAGCCGTCTGCACCGTAGCCGATGCAGGAGATCTCGCTGACCGTGTGATAAGGCGTCTCGCCGTTCACGGTCTGTCCGTATTCCACGTATTGACGCGACGCGTAGATCGCGCTCTTGGACACGTAAACGTCCTCGGAGTAGGAAAGATATGCGGCAGAGTCCTTGACAGCCGTGCCTGCATCATCCATGAGCACCATGACCGTGTAGCTTGCCTGGCTGAGCTTGTCGGGGTAAACGATGCTGTCGGCAGGGATTTGCTGCGCGTTGCCGTTGTGCTCAACACGGGGAATATAGGTGCGCACGTCATCGTAATCGGGGTTGTGGCAGCGCATGGTGGTCATGAGCAAAAGCCCGTGCTCGGTCAGACGCGAGGAAAGGTACATGCCCGAAACGTCCACGTTGGAGATCTCCTTGACGTTTGCGGGATCGCTGACGTCAAGCGTGATGATTCTGGTCATTTGCACGTAATTTCTGTTTGTTTTGTCCAAGCCGCTACTAATGACGGTCAGCTTGGTACAATCCATGGAAAGGAAGAACTCATCGGCACTAAAGGTCTCCATGCCGTATTGTGCAAGATCGGTGCGGCTGATCAGCGCGCTGTCCTTGGCGGCAATGCTGTAAATATACAGCTGATTTTGCGCCATGTAGTAAATGTGCGTGTCGCTGCGCTTGAACAGGTCGGCTTCGATCACGCCCGACACCTGATTGTCGGTGACTTCCTGGTAGTTGCCGCTACCGTTCGTGCCATCGGCTTCACCGGCTGCGCCGGGCAACGTAACCATATCCTCCGTCTTGGAAAACATATTGGAGGGCAGGTCAAGCAGCAGCTGGGCGGTGTTTTTGTACTTGGGCGGCTCGTAGTAATACTCGTTGAGCATTTGGATAATGCCGTAATATTCGCTGTTTGCGTACTTTTCTACGCTGGGCGGCGTGGTTTTATAGGGGATAAAGAGTGCAAACGTGCCAAATAGCAGCACAAAGCACATGCAGGCGGCAAGAATGCTGAGCATACGCACGGTCTTGCCCGAGCGTTTGCGCATAACGGCACCCGTGGGTGCTGCCTCGGTGACGTACTTGTCGTCCACGCCACCAAGCGACTGTAACCATTTTTTCTTCATATATCAATTCCTTCTTTCTCCAGATAGTCTTTGAAGGCTCTGCGCGTGCGGTGCAGGATCACCTTGACGTTGGCAGGGGAGAGTCCTGTTTCGGCTGCGATCTGCTCGATCGAGCAAAGATACCAATAGCGCTGCATAAATACGATGCGGTGCTTTTGCTGCAGCGTGGCAAGAAAGCCGTTGATGGCGGCGTGCAGGGCGGTCTGATCGGCAAGCGAGGGCTCGCCGTTGGGTACGCATTGCCAGTATTCCTCGGCAATCTGCTCAACTTCCGAGCCGCGTTTTTGCGCGCGGTCGAAATTGTAGCGATCAAGCGCGAGATTGCGCGTGATCTTACCTAAAAATGCCTGCAAAAGCGTGGGGCGTTCGGGCGGCATGGCATTCCATGCACGCACCCAGGTGTCGTTTACGCATTCCTCGGCATCCTCTTTGCAATGCAGGATGTTATCGGCAATACGGTAGCAGAATTTTCCGTATTTTTGCTGCGAGTGTTCAATCGCTGCTTCGGCGCGCTCCCAGTACAGGGCAACGATTGTTTTATCCTCCACGTTTGTCACCTCCTTGGCTCGTGTGGCTTTGTCCTTCATCTGTAAAGACGGGAAATGGCAGGGTTTGGTTACAGGGAAAATGAAAAAAGTTGAAAAATTTTCAAAAAAAGTCGTCACCATTGGGACGACTCCTTTTGAAAAGTTTTCGCCCGCCTTTTTCAAAAAAGTCGCCACCATGCGGACGACTCCTTTTGAAAAGTTTTGGTCGAGCTTTTTCAAAAGCTCGCGGGGGCTTGGGGCAGCGCCCCGAGTCGCCCTCCGCAGAGGGCGAAATATTCTCGGCGTTTCTTTTTTGCCAAGCTTTTTTCTTTG
>JAZRDG010000138.1:0-48680 GCA_045660125.1 Eubacteriales bacterium
CATAACTACGCAAAGCGTACCATAACTGCCCCAAGGGCACCATAACTACGCAAAGCGTACCATAACTGCCCCAAGGGCACCATAACTACGCGAAGCGTACCATAACTGCCCCAAGGGCACCATAACTACGCGAAGCGTACCATAACTGCCCCAAGGGCACCATAACTACGCGAAGCGTACCATAACTGCCCGAGGGGCATCACATCTGCTTCCTGATCTTCTCCAGCGCGCCCTTTTCAAGGCGCGAGACCTGCGCTTGCGAGATGCCGATCTCCTCGGCAATCTCCATCTGCGTCTTGTTTTTATAAAACCGCATGGCTATGATGTTACGCTCGCGCTCGGAGAGCGTTCGCATCGCCTCCTTGAGCGCAATGTTTTCAAGCCACGCGTCATCCCCCGAGGTGCGGTCGCTGGGCTGATCGATCACGTAAAGCGTGTCACCGTTTTCGTTGTACACAGGCTCGTAAAGCGAAATAGGCTCCACAACCGCCTCCATCGCGCGCAAAACCGCCTCCTTTTTCTCACCGATCTTGTCCGCAATCTCCTGCGCGCTCGGCTCGCGCTGGTGCTGGCGCAGCAGCTCTTCCCTTGCCTGCAGCGACCTGTAGGCAAGATCACGCACCGAACGGCTGATGCGAATGGTGTTGTTATCGCGCAGATACCGCCGTATCTCGCCAATGATCATGGGCACGGCATAGGTCGAAAACTTGACGTCCAGGTCGATATTGAAGTTATCCACCGCCTTGACAAGCCCAATGCAGCCCACCTGAAACAAATCGTCCATATTCTCCTTGCGGCTTGCAAAGCGCTGAATGATCGAGAGCACCAAGCGCAAATTACCAAAGATCAGCTCCTGCCGCGCCTCGGCATCCCCCTGCTTGGTGCGACGCAAAAGCTCGGTCTTTTGCTCGTCGGTCAAAACGGTCAGCTTGGCGGTATTGACGCCGCATATTTCCACTTTGTTATAATACATAAAAACTCCCCTTGACGCATATTTCGTCAAAGGGAGTTTTGCCCTTTCGGGCTATCTGTATGCAATTTTCCCCCAAGGGGATTTTTTCCTGCATCGGGATCGCATCGCCAATATAGGGCGGCGCGATATGCCGAGCAACGGATTTCAAGAATATAGAGATCAATGCTCTTTCAGCGCATCTGCAATCGCGCCGTACAGCTGCTCGCAGCTTTCAAGCGCGTACATGACGTCGTCATCCGGCTCATCCACGTCAACCGAAATGCCGAATTCATCGGGGTAAATCTGTACGTCCACATAATACGTTCCGTATCTGCCCTGTATGCCAATGCATTTTCCGCCCTTCACCCAGTCCACAAATATTTCTGCTTTTTGCATACCGAGCGAATTGAGTTTTTGCTGCATCTCTCCACTCAAATATTCGGACAGCAGCAAATCAAAAGCATCCATACCATCGCTTTTTTGATCCAGATATCTCTGTATCTTCTTTTTCTTGGAAATAAACATGTCCTTCCTCTTTCAAAGTGCATCTCATAAACACAGAACGCAGGGCTGGATTGTCCCTTACTTTCTTTCGCCCAACAGGTTCCAAGCATACTCGGTCGCCGCGTCTTTATCCCTAAACTCTTGTCTTGCCGCATATCTGCCGTATTCGTAGTCCAGCCATTTGGTGACTACGTACCTGCCGCGTATGTTTTTGACGATCGTTACCGTAGCCTTCTCCATTTTTTTGTGCTTACAATTCAAGAAGTTACAAACGTACAAGCGCTCGTCAAGCGCTTTATCTTTGCTGCGTTTCATTCCTCTATCTCCACCTTGCTTCTCTTCTCTTTGATGCGCTCGACCGTCTTCCGATCTCGCCTTGGGGCGATGCTCACATATGCATCTTGCATTTCTTCATGTAATATAGCTTTTGCAAAGACAGTAGCCCCAATGACATTGCACTATTGATAATACCAAGACATACCAATATGATAATAATAGCCGTGCTTTGCTCAACGTTTCGAAAGATTGCCGCAAAATTCGCACCCAGTATTCCTGCAGTAAATCCAATTGCCCCAATGCCGCTTTTCGCGGTTTTCTTTTTTAGATAAGTTCCCTTTTTCAGCGCTCTATGTGTTTGGATGCCGACAAATAACGGGATGCAGATAACAGGCAAATAAATCAGCAAAAACCACGGAGTAAATCCCTTCAGCATGGTAAAATACATCAGCTCGAGAATGGAGAGATCAACAACCCACGTCCCATATATGACAGCATCCAAGCAAAAGGCATCATGCAACGTCAGCCCATACGAGGAAAGCTTAAACGTCGTTATCACGCAAGCAACAGAGACAATGAGCATGACAATGAGCAAAAATGGCCAAAATCCGCCCAGTATCGCCCCCGGAGCCATTCCTCCAATCAAAGCGAACACGAGGGGCACGAAACATTGCGTCCTATATAGTTTTTCATCTTCTTTGAATGCCGAACCGGCAGAGACGTACTGAGATATCATATCAAAATTCATAGGCATATCCGTTTTCAACACTTAGTTTTCTTTTTCAGCACTTTCTTTGCATCCGATCTGATGCGCTTTTCTGTACACAGATCACAGTAATACTCATAGGTTGTAACACTCAAATCCCGATTGTTTTCGCGCAATCCGATGCTCCTGATTTCTTGTTCTGTGATATGCGTCCAAGATTCCAATTTGCGAGTAATATCATCCGCAGTAACGTAAACACAATCCTGAATAGCGCACAAAATCAAAAGCCCCTTACTGTATTACTCTGCATAACGCAAGTCCTTCTTGAACGCTTCGGTTAGCGGTATTTGTGACTCAAACGATAGCATACGCTCTCATCCTCCTTTTTCCATTCGTTTCATAGCACATCAAAGCTACCTGCAGGCAGCCTTTATTCCTCTATCTCTACCTTAATTCTCTTCTCTTTGATCCGCTCGACCAGCTTTGCAGGCAGGTCGCAAAGGAAATTGATGCCCTTATCAATGCGCAAAAGGTCAAAGACGCAATTCTTAAACAGCGTGATGATCGAGGTGACAAACCAGATTGCCAGCATCACGCCAAAGGAATACAGCACCATTTTCCACGTGGGCAGCTCTGCGAATTTGCGGAAGGAATGCCACAGCTTATCCCAATACCAGCCCGCGGAGCACACGTGCAGCACGAACACGCCCCACGTTGCCTTTGCAAAATTGGCGATCAGCAGCTTGACAGGCTTTCCCTTGATCTTGATCTGCATAAAGAACAGAAGCAGCATGGTGGACATGATAACCATGCAGGGAGAGACGTAGCTGACAAGGTCGTCGCGGTAATCGTAGGTCACCGAATCCTCCAGGATCAGCCCCAGCTCGGCTTGCTTTTCTATGTAGATCATCTTGAACCACGCCACAAATGCGGACAGCAAGAACGCAGGCAGCGTGACAAACCACTTTGCCCACTTAGGCGCACCGTAAATGCGGAAATACGCGCCTATTACGTACAGGCAGATCAGCCAGATGGTAGAATACCCACCGCCAAGGTTGTAATTGTCCCTGTGCATGATCAGCTTAAAGATGGTGGGTACCTGCAGCCAAATGATAATGGCAATATGCTGCCAGCGGTTCAGCGAAAGCAAGCCCTTATTCAGCAGCGGGATCAGCGGAAACATAAAGAAATAGGCGCACAGATACCAAAGCTCGCGGTGCGACAGAGGGAGCAAGCCCGAGATCCACCACTCCTTTTGCACCTCAACCGAGGGAATGAAAAAGTGCGTGATTGCGGTAATAGACAGGATCAGCACCACCGTCTCTACCCACAAAAAGATAAAGCGGCGGAACTTGAACTTGGTTTTGACGTTGGCAAAGCCCGAAATGATGGCATAGCAGTTGACCGAGCAATAGCCAAGCGTTTCCAAAAACCACGCGACCTGATAATTGGTCGAAAGGTAATCGGAATACACGCGCACGCCGCCGTGCCCCATCACGTGCAAGAGTATAACAAGCATCATGGACACAATGCGGAACAGCTCCACGCCCATGTTTCTCTCGCTCTTTTGCGGCGTCGCGGGCAAAAGCTCGGCTTGCACCGTGGGCTGAGCAGGATTTATTTTTGTTGCAGTCATGGCAATTACTCCTTAATTTGATTGATATAAAATGCGAAGCACCAGCCCGGGGGCTGTTTGATCGGTTCCCGAGAAAACCTGTCGCGCAAAATCCTTGGTCACCTTGATATCGCTTCCCTGCACGCCCTCGGTCATTTCAAGGGCGCTATCGGCAAGCAGACTTTGTACGTACACCTTTACAGGCACGCGCGGCAGGTGCAGGCAGATATCGCAGCCAACACCCAGCAAGCCCACGGTTTCCACGCCGTCGGGGAGATTGCAATGCACGGTTGCGTCGGGATAGGCACAAACGCCATCCAGAGTGCGAGGCTGCACGCAAAGGCTATACGCACCGTTGGGATGCAGCGAAGCTGCCACGTACGGCTTGATCTCGCCATCCACCCCAATCGACTCTGCAGGGAGATTTCGCGCGATCACCGCAGGCGCGCCTTGGCGAACGCGCTTTCCGTACACGCTGCCGTACCATGTTGCGCCTTCCTTGAAATATTGCTCGTCAAACAGGATCTCCTTACTGCACGCGGTCTGTGTCAGAGTAAAGGGCGGCGCGATTCTCTGCCAGCGCAAGGCAGCCGTGACCTCGTCCAGCCGCCACGTGCGGTCGTCGTTCACCTCTTTGATCTTATCGGTATAATAATGCGAGCGCATGACGCCCGAGGCGCACCCTAACGCAGCGTTGATATAGCACTCGTCCTCGCCGTTGACGTATCCCTTGGATACAGACAACAATGCAGACAAGCGATCCAGCGTGGTGGGAATACGCAATGCGCCCAGCACGTCGTAGCTGCGAAGCACCTGTGAAAACGCGGCAACGTGCTTGGCAAGCGCAAACACATCCTCCTCGCCCGCGTATCTTCCCTGCAAGGCGGCATCTTGATGCTCGGGCGCGTTGAGCGGCAGCATACAGGCAGCGTGCTCAATGATCAGCGCGGGATACAGCTGTGCCGCCATATCGGTCAAGGCCTTGCGAAAGGCGATATTGTCCGCCTGCGTGCCCCAATCCACCTTCCAGTATTCCACGCCTGCCTCACGGCACCACAAAATGCGCTGCTGCCAGTAAGGCAGATCGCGCTCGGCAAAGGGCGCGTCAAAGTCAGGGGCGCACCTCTGCGCCGCTACCCAAAGCCCCAGCCCCTTCCAGCCGTGATCCTTGAGCATTTGATTGATGCGCTTGAGACGCTCGGCAGGAGGCAGCCCCTTTACCGAGGGAAAGCGTTGCTCATTCATGATCAGCGAGCCAAAGCGGTCAGCACCTTGGCTTGGGCTGACGCCATAGTCCACGTCCCAGCCGTCGTCCAGCAGAAAATACAACTCGCCGCGCACCGCGTCAAATTGATGCACGTAGCCGTTTTCGCCAAAGATCAACGCCTCGTCCAGCATGTCGCGTCCACCCTTGGCAGCATCACCCACGATCACTGCCATAATGTTTTGCGCCTGCCAGGAGCACCAATAGGACAGGCTGCTTTTATTTTGATTTGGAATCAGATTCATGAAAAAGCTCCTCTTTACTTGATAGAACAATCAAAGACGTGAAAAATTTGCCTTTTTCCAAACATTATTCGTTATCCTTACCCGAAAGCACGGTTTTGACGGTCATCGCAAGGATCTTGAGATCCAGTGCAAGCGAGAGGTTTTCCGCGTACCACACGTTCATGGCAATTCTCTCGTTCCACGGCACCGATCTGCGTCCGTTGACCTGCGCCCAGCCCGTAATGCCGGGGCGCACCGAGAACATTTTACGCTGCTCTGCGGTATACTCCCCAAGCGGCATGGGCTCTCCGGGCAGCACGGGGCGCGGTCCGACCAGCGACATTTTGCCGCGCAGCACGTCCCACAGCTGCGGCAGCTCGTCCGCAAAGCCGCGCAGCAGCCGACCAACGCGCGTCACGCGCTGCTCACCCTGATACATCGTGCGGAATTTGTGCATGGTAAATTCTTTGCCGCCAACACCCAAACGCGTTTGCCTGTAAATGGCTTTTCCGGGGGAATCGATGCGCACAAGTAACGCAAGGGCAAGCATGGGCAGCCACAAGGCAAGCAGCAAAGTCGCCGAGATCACGATATCCAAAGCACGCTTGATAATACGGTACACACCACACTCCCCCTTTCGTTTGTTTTCTTTCATTATAACAAAAAACGCGCAATCTGTCAACATGCGCGGCGTATCCCGAAAATTCACAATATGTGCTTGAAACCAAGAGCCAAACGTGATAAAATAACTGCATGAACGGAGGGGATGTCATGAAAAAGCATATCAAAATACTCATCATTGCGCTATCCTGCCTGCTGTGCGCCGCGCTGCTTGGCGCGTCTGCCCTGCTGCTTGCCAATGCGCATGTCAAAAGCAGCACCAAAGCCCGCATCCTCTCTGCCGAGCAAGCAGCGGAGCTTGACGGCGTGGATTGCATTGTGGTGCTGGGCTGCCTTGTCAAAGCAGACGGAACACCCAGCGACATGCTGGCTGACCGCATTGCGGTTGGCGTCACGCTTTACGAAAACGGCACCTCCCCCAAGCTGCTCATGAGCGGCGACCACGGACAAAAGGAATACGACGAGGTCAACACCATGAAGACCTGCGCCATTGACGCAGGCGTGCCGAGCGAGGATATCTTTATGGATCACGCAGGCTTTTCCACCTATGAGTCCATCTATCGTGCAAAAGAGATCTTCGGTGCGGATAAAATCGTGATCGTCACGCAGGAATACCACCTGCACCGCGCGCTTTATATCGCAAACGCCCTTGGAATCGAGGCTTACGGCGTCAGCGCAGACCTGCGCACCTATGCAGGGCAAACCAAGCGCGACGTGCGCGAGATCCTCGCCCGTATCAAGGACATGGGATATTCCCTGCTCAAGCCCGAGCCCACCTACCTTGGCGAGCCGATTTCACTTGACGGGAGCGGTGACGTGACCAACGATCAATAACCCACACCCACTCCTCCACCCCGTAGGGGCGCATTCCATATGCGCCCGCAATGATCGGACGGGCGGATATAGAATCCGCCCCTACACCTCCGCACCTCCGCTTCCCAGGTGCGCATTCCATATGCGCCGCCCATCCAAGCGAAAAAAAGAGCCGACGCGCGTCGGCTCTTTTCCTTTTTAGTTATGGATCTGTCTTGTATAGCTTGCCTCGTCTGCCACGTAGCTCTCGTAAGCAGCAACGATGATATCAATGATCTCGTCGGGGGTGCGGCGGGTGGTGTCCACGATCAGGTCAAAGTTACCATAATCATAATAATCCACGCCGTAGATCTGCAAAAATCTTGCCTGCTCTACCTTGCTGCGCTCGATCAGCTTATCGCAAGCCTCCTGCTCGTCGGCATAAAACTCCTCACTGCCGCGCTGGTTGAGCATGACGCGTCTTGCAGCCTCGCAGGGCTCGATGGTCAAAAAGATCTTGAACGACTTTTCTGCAAAATGCCAAGCCATGCGCGAGTCAAAGATCAGCTTGTCCTGCGCGCGCTCAATAGAAAGCTGCTTGACCGCATCGTCAATGACGTAGTCCAAGGAAGGGTCCTCGCGCAATCTCTTGTTGAGCTCCAGCGTGGTAATGCCCATTTTTCTGGCTACCTCGCGCTGAAATGCGCCCGTGCTGTAGATCTCAAAGCCGTATCTGTCCTTGAGCAGATTGCAAATGGTGGACTTGCCGCTGCCAAGCTTGCCTGTAATGGAAATTAACATTGTATGTATGCCTCCGAAATTAAATTTTTCTAAGCTTTGCGTAGGTTGCCATCAGCTTCTTTGTGCCAACCTTATCAAACATGACCTCGTAGAGCACGTCCGCGCCCATATTCTTGACCGACAAGATCTCGCCCTCGCCAAAGGCCATATGGCGCACGCGGTCACCCGGTGCAAATACCTCGCGCTTGCCTCCCTGTGCCGCTGCGGGCGTGGGTGTGGGCTGCGGCTTACGCACGGTATAATTCCCTGCAGGGCTTGTCTGCCGCGCGGTCGCAGGCGCTTTGTTCTGCGATTCGGAATAGTAGGTCTTATAGACCGGCTGCTGGCTGTAGGGGTTGCGCACCGGTGCTTCCTCAAATTTCTCAATGAGTGCCGAGGGGATCTCGGACACAAATCTTGACAAGGGATTATACGTGGTGCGACCGTACAGCAGGCGCGACTTGGTGTGATAGATGTAGATCTTTTTCTTGGCACGCGTCAGCGCAACGTAAGCAAGTCTGCGCTCCTCTTCCATCTCGTCCGTGCCTGCGCTGATGGTCTGCATGCCCGGGAACAAGCCGTCCTCCATACCGGGCAGGAACACGATGGGAAATTCCAGACCCTTTGCGCTGTGAATGGTCATCATGACCACGGCATCCGCGTTCTCATCGTATCTGTCCACGTCTGCAACCAGCGCGTTTTCTTCAAGGAAGCCCGTCAAGGTAGGCTCAACGTCCTCCTCGGTACGGGATTCGTATTCCACCATAGCGGATTTGAATTCGTTTAAGTTGTCAAGTCTGTCCTTTTCCTGCTCGCCGCCGTCAATCAGCATCTGACGGTAGCCCGTGCGGTCTGCAACCTGATCAAACAACTCGCCAAGCGGCATGTTGCCCACAAGCGCGGTCAGCTCGTTTATTACGGCAGTAAAGTTCATCAGCGACACCGCCGAGCGCGAAAGCGCTGCATAGCGGTTGGCGTTTTGCATGATCTCAAACATGGAGCAGCCCTGCTCCTCGGCAATTGCCTCAACTGCCTCCAAGGTGCGGTCGCCGATCTTGCGTCTGGGCTCGTTGATAATACGCAAAAGTCTCTCGCGGTCGTTATGGTTGACCAAGAGCTGCAGGTACGCCACGATATCACGGATTTCCTTGCGATCCGAGAAGCGCACGCCGCCCAGAATGCGATAAGGCAGCGCGCTCTTTGCAAAGGCACGCTCAATGCTGCTTGCCTGCGCGTTGGTACGGTACAAAACGGCAAAGTCGCGGTAGTGATACTCACCCGACGCCACGGCGCGGTTGACCACAGAAATGATCTCTCTTGCCTCAAAATCCTGCGTTTCCAGCTGCTTTAAGTAGATCTTATCGCCCTTATCCCCTGCAGTCCAAAGCGTTTTGCCCTTTCTGCCCGAATTGTGCGAGATGACCTCGTTTGCAGCATCCAGAATGGTCTGCGTGCTGCGGTAGTTCTGCTCCAGTCGAATGACCGATGCGTCTGCATACACGCGGTCAAAATTCAGAATGTTTTCAATGGTTGCGCCGCGGAAGCGGTAGATACTCTGGTCATCGTCACCCACCACCATGACGTTGCGGTAGCCGCCCGAAAGCAATGCCACCAAGGTAAACTGCGCGGTGTTGGTGTCCTGATACTCGTCCACGCAAACGTACAAAAATCTGCGCTGATAGGAAAGGCGCACGTCCTCGTGCTCACGCAGCAAAATAACCGTCTGCATGATGATATCGTCAAAGTCCATGGCGTTGGAGGCGCGCAGCTGATCCTGATACTTTTTATAGATCTTGGCAATGCGCGACTGTCTGTAATCGCCACCCGCGATCATTTCAAAGGTCTCGGGGCTTTGCAGCTTTTCCTTGGCTGCGCTGATAGCGGCAATCACGCTCTTGATGGGAAATTGCTTATCGTCTACGTTGCAAGCCTTCATAGCAGAGCCGACTGCCTTTTTGGTATCGTCCGCATCGTAAATGGTAAATTCCTTTTGGTATCCCAAGCGCTCGCCGTAAATGCGCAAAATGCGCAGGCAGATCGAGTGGAACGTGCCTGCCCAAATGTCCTTTGCCACGTCGGGATCGTCAAAGGTGCGCGCAAGACGCTCCTTCATCTCGTTAGCCGCCTTGTTGGTAAAGGTAAAGGTCAGTATACGGTAGGGCGGACAGGGCTGCTCGGCAAGCTCGGTCAAGATCTCACCGATCTGCTCTGCAGGCAAATTGATCGCCTGCTCAAGCCCTTGAATGTACTCTGCATCCACGCCGCCCGGCACGCGGTCGGTCATGTACGCATCGCCAAAGCGAATGATATGCGCAATTCTCTTGACAAGCACGGTGGTCTTGCCGCTTCCCGCGCCCGCCAGCACCAAAAGCGGTCCGTTAACTTGGTAGATCGCCTTGCGCTGCATACCGTTCAGGCTTTGATAATATTTATCGAACAGTGCCCTTTTGGCACGTAGAAATCTATCGTAATTGTGCTGCATGATGTCCTTTCGTCACTATGTAAACGGATACCGCGAAACCGCGGCATCCGCAAACAGCTTGTTTAGTTGTTCTTCTGGTTCTGGTTCTGGTTCTTATTCTGGTTGTTGTTCTGGTTCTGATTCTGATTGTTGTTCTGGTTGTTGTTCTGGTTGTTGTTCTGATTCTGGTTCTGGTTGTTATTCTGGTTCTTGTTCTGCTGGTTCTGCATACTGTAAATCTCCTGTTTTCTCATTTTTCCCCTTTGTCGGGGTCAATGACAGTATGCACCGCCGCGCGGCATTTTATTCAGCCTGCTCGGAGGATGAAATACCCGTGAGCATATAGCGGTTGTTGAGCTGCTCCATGATATCGTTGTTCTTCTCGGAGAATACCACGACCAACACGATTCCAAAAAACAAGTTGATCACCCACCAAAGCGAGCCAAGAATGCGATACCACTCACCGCCCATACCGCCGTACGGCAGCATGACGGTATACACAACGCTACCCACAGCGCAGATCACGCTCATGACAAGCACCGGCACAAGCCCGCGGATCAGCTGCTTGTGCAGCGCGCTCATGCGCCCGTAGGTCTGCATGTCGGTATGCTTGATCTCAAAGCCGGTGTGCGCGCGGATCATATCGCGCAAGCAGCCCAGCACGCCAAGCATGCTAAGCACGAACAATACGGCGCAAATTGCACTGAGCACCACCGATACGATATGCGCATCGGTTGCCTCAGCGCCGTTCAAGGCAGCCTCGGCTTTAAATCCTTCAATTTTGAAATAGCGGATCTGCCAGTAAAAATCGGTCACGGATGCCACCGCATACGCGGCAAGCATTGCCACGCTCGCCTTCCAGGTAGCCGCATAGTGCCGCAGCGCAAGCACGCCCGCAATCAGGCAAGCGGCGCACAGGACGTCGGGCAGAATGTTAACGCCTTCCATCATAGGCAAGTCGATCGAAAGCATCACGCCAAGCAGCAGGAAAAACGAGCCCAGCTTATAGCGCTTTGCCACGAACAGATCCTTGTTGGGGTACACCTGACGCATGTATTGCGTGTGCAGGGCGTCCACAAATTCGCGGTCGCGCAGTACGCCAACGTAGTAGCGCAGCGCAAGCAGCAGCCACAAGGCTCCGATCACCGCACCGATCAGCACAGCCGCGACGCGGAACAGCCAAACGTAGGCATACAGATCGGCAGTTTTTTCCGAATGCTCTGTCAGCACCGTAAATTCGGGCAGCACGTTGAGCGTCACCTTCAGCACCGCAAACACGGCGGTGGTAAAGGAAAAGCTCTCGGTCACGCTCACGGCGGTATTGCGCTCGTCAAATTCGGATTTTCTCTTGATGATAAGCGACCACAGCTTATTTGCCGCGGTTTGGCGGAAAATGCTCTTCCCTACACCCGTGCGAGAGCCGGCATAGATCAAGCCCTCAAACAGGTGGTGATATGCAGGCAGCAGCGTCATCAGCTCCAGCACGCCGAACACGAAATTGCCCAGCAGCATGGTGGTGGGGCGGTCTACCGTGTTGACCAAGCCAAACAGCACCAAGACAAACGCAAGACGGGCTGCACTGAGCGCAACCATGCGATGAAAGCGCTTTGCGCTCTCCTCAAAATGGTGATTGAGATAGGAGAGCGAGGACATACCCAGTGACAGCAGGCTATAGCCGATCACGTCGGGCAGCAGATCAAACACCGCAATATCGGGATTAAACAAAAACAGGGGCGACAGGGCGATCAGCAAAAAGCCCATGCGCTTTCTCGGACGGATCTGCATACATACTCTCCTTTCAAATAAACTTTATTTTTTCTTTTTCTTGTTTTTTCTCTCGCGTGCAGCCGCTTCGCGCTCGCGCGCCTGTCTGTCGCGCTCATCCATCTTATCGCGGATGTCGTTGACAAAGCCGAATCGCGAGGGCTTACGCTCCATGTCCTCATCCCCCTCGGGGCAAATGTACATGTAGCAGCCAAACAGGTTGATCAGATTGAAGATCGCCCAAACGAACTGCAAAAAGAATGCGATCACTGAGAGCAGCTGCAAGCCTGTGCCGGCAAGCTCAAGCGCAAGCGCAAGCACGTAGGTGCTTGTTTGCACGCCCACCAGCCAAAGACCAAAGTCTGCCCTTTTTGCAATGGCGGGCAGCTCCAGCTCGGCAGCAAAGCCACGCAGCTGGCGCAGCAATACGAAATGAAAGCCAAGCGTCAGGGCGCATTCCACCATGCTGACCACAGCCGTTACTGTAGTGTTGACAAACGGCAGCGCGGGGGCTGCAACGCCGAGATACGGCAGCAGCTCAAGCACGCTGACAAAAATATGATACAAGCAGCATACGCCAAGCGGGATCAGCCATTTCACTGCCCCCATAAAGGCAGGGCGGTAATCCCGAAGCTTGGTCAGCGCCCACGCAACGCCTGCGTATCCGATGATGCGCAGATACGAAAGCGGCACGAAAAACGCCAAAAAATATGCCAAAAACAGTATTCCAAATCCCATAGTCAGTCCTTATTTGCCAAGTCCGCAGCAGTTCTTGTACTTTTTACCCGAACCGCAGGGGCAAGCATCGTTTCTGCCTACCTTGGGTGCTTCACGGCGTACTACGCTGACCTTCTTGAAGGTCTTTTTGCCCTGACCCTCAAAGCCGTCCTGCAAGGGGTTGGCTACCTGCACGCGCTGTACCTCCTCGCGTGCTCTGGGTACGACGGACAGAATGGTGCGCACCGTCTTTTCACGAATCTCGCAGATCATGGCGTCAAACGCGTCACCACCCACGATACGGTACTCGGTAATGGGATCTCTTTGCGCATAAGCCTGCAAGCCAATGCTGCCCTTGAGATCGTCCATAGCGTCAATATGCTCCATCCACGCTGTATCCACGTGACGAAGCAGTACCGCACGCTCAACCTCGCGGAAGTCGTCCTCACCGAACAGCTCTTCCTTTTCGTTGTATTTCTCCTCCGCCTTGTCAATCAGGTACTTCTCCAGCTGCTTCTTGGTCAGCTTGGGGAGCTCCTTCTCTTCATAGCGGAAGTCGTTTTCGTCGCAAAGGTAGCCCATATACGCGTTACGCAAGCCGTCCAGATTCCAGGTCTCGGGGCCCTCCTCACCGGTATAAGCAGCCACGTTGTCCTTGATCGATTCGCCGATCATGTGCAGGATCTTGACAGAAATGTCGTTATCCTCCAGCACCTCCTGACGCTGCTTGTAGATGATGTTTCTCTGCTGGTTCATCACGTCGTCGTAAGAAAGCACGTACTTTCTGCGCTTGAAGTTCTGGTCCTCAATGCGCTGCTGGGCGGACTGAATGCTGCCCGACAGGATCTTTGCATCAATGGGGGTATCGTCGGTCATACCGATGCGGTCTACCACGCCTGCGATCTTCTCCGAGCCGAACAGGCGCATCAGATCGTCCTCAAGAGACAGGAAGAATCGGGATTCACCGGGGTCACCCTGTCTGCCCGAACGGCCGCGCAGCTGGTTATCAATGCGTCGGCTCTCGTGGCGCTCGGTGCCCACGATAAACAGACCGCCCGCCTCCTTGACCATTTGTGCCTCGGGTGCGATCTGCTCCTTGAACTGCTCGTAAAGCTCGCTGTATGCGGCTCTGACGCCAAGCACAGCGGGATCATCGGTCAGCGAGGTGCCGTTTGCCTGTGCAATCAGCTCCTCCTCCACGCCCTGCGCGCGCAGCTCTGCCTTTGCCATAAACTCGGGGTTACCGCCAAGCATAATATCGGTACCACGGCCTGCCATGTTGGTGGAAATGGTGACCGCGCGGTACTTACCTGCCTGCGCAACGATCTCAGCCTCTCGGTCGTGATACTTTGCGTTGAGCACGTGGTGCGGGATCTTTTCCTTCTTCAGTCTTGCGGAAAGCATTTCGGACTTTTCAACCGAAACAGTACCAACCAGCACGGGCTGACCCTTTTCGTAGCACTCCTTGATCTGGTTGATAATGGCTCTGTACTTGCCCTCAACGTTCTTATATACAACGTCGCTGTGGTCTGTACGGATCATGGGCATATTGGTGGGGATCTCGACGACGTCCAGGGAGTAGATCTCTCTGAACTCCTCTTCCTCGGTCAGTGCCGTACCCGTCATACCCGAGAGCTTGCCGTACATACGGAAATAGTTCTGGAAGGTAATGGTCGCCAAGGTCTTGTTTTCCTTTTCGATCACCACGCCCTCTTTTGCCTCAATTGCCTGGTGCAAGCCGTCCGAGTAGCGTCTGCCGTACATCAAGCGGCCGGTAAAGGTATCGACAATGATAACGCCCTTCTCGTTGACGATATAGTCCTGATCGCGGTGCATGCAGCCGTGCGCACGGATCGCCTGATTGACGTGATGCGCAATGGTGGCGTTTTCCTGATCGGAATAGTTCTCAAGTCCGAAGAAACGCTCTGCCTTCTTGGCGCCTCTGGGGGTCAGGATGGCGTTGTTTGCCTTTTCGTCCACAATGTAGTCAGCCTCAATGTCGTCGTGCTGCTCCTTGCTGTCCAGCTCCTTGACAACGTGCTTGGAAAGCGTGCGGACAAAGGCGTTTGCCTTTTCGTACAGGTCGGTAGGCTTGTCTCCCGCGCCCGAAATGATCAGAGGGGTACGCGCCTCGTCGATCAGGATCGAGTCCACCTCGTCCACGATGGCAAAGGCATGTCCGCGCTGTACCATGTTCGCCTTATAGACAACCATGTTGTCACGCAGGTAGTCAAAGCCGTATTCGTTGTTGGTACCGTAGGTAATGTCGGCAGCGTACGCCTCTCTCTTCTCGGCGTTGGTTCTGCCGTGCACGACAAGACCGGTGGTAAGTCCCATAAAGCCGTAAACGCGGCTCATTTCCTCGCAGCCGTAGCGTGCAAGGTAGTCGTTGACCGTGACGATATGCACGCCCTTACCGGTCAGCGCGTTCAGATATGCGGGCATGGTTGCAACCAGCGTTTTACCCTCACCCGTTTTCATTTCGGCAATTCTGCCCTGATGCAGTACGATACCGCCCAGCAGCTGCACGTAGAAGGGACGCTTGCCAAGCACGCGATCGTCCGCCTCACGAATGGCAGCAAACGCATCGGGCAGAATGTCGTCCAGCGTCTCGCCTGCGGCAAGTCTGTTCTTCAAAACGGCGGTCGTGCCTCTGAGCTCCTCATCGGTCATAGCCGCATACTTAGGGGCTAAGGACTCAATGTAATCTGCGGTTTTTCTGATCGCCTTAAGCTGTCTGTCGCTGTAAGTGCCAAAAATCTTTGTAATAAGGCTCATATATATATTCCTCCAAAACACATATTATCGCATTATATTCCCTATATTATATACCATAAAATACAGTAATAGATAAAATATTTGTAAATTTTCAAAGAATACTTGAAAATACGCCTCCAAAACGCTATAATAATGACATGACAATGAAAGGATTCCCCTTATGAAACACATACACATCGTTCTCCACCAGCCCGAGATCCCGCAGAACACGGGTAACATTGCGCGCACCTGCGCGGCAACGGGCGCTTCTTTGCACCTCATCCGCCCCATGGGCTTTACCGTGACCGATAAGCACTTAACGCGCGCGGGACTTGACTATTGGGACAAGCTGGATATTACCTACTACGACGGACTTGACGATTTTTACGCCAAGCACCCGGATGCAAAGGTCTACTATTTCTCCACCAAAGCAAAATACAATTACGCCGAGATCGAGTACCCCGACGAGGTGTTTTTGATGTTCGGCAAGGAGACCAAGGGTTTGCCCGAGGAAGTGCTGGCAGCACATCCCGATGATTGCGTTCGTATTCCCATGCGCCCCACGCTGCGCTCGCTCAACCTCTCCAACTCTGTGGCAATTGCCGTTTACGAGGTGCTCAGACAGGACGACTTTGCGCAGCTGCAGACCGAGGGCGAGCTGACGCAATTCACCTGGGGAGACAGACAGGTCTGATTGTTTCGGGGGGGCGGCTGCGCCCGCAACGGATGGTCACCGGGTTCTCTTAACACAAAAGTGTTCAATGATAAATCACTCAAGGAAATATCTGAGTTAAACGGTGTGAGATTTGATATTATCCAAATCGATGGAAATGATTATGAGGATTATGAACGAGAATAAGCGAAGAAACGAAATAAACAGTATAGAAAGATATGAACTTTTCGAAGAAGCATTAAGCCATTGTGGCAAATTTCTCCTGAATCTCGCGGATGAAGATATTGCATATCACATCTTTGAGGAATTTGACGGTGATTGTACTTCGTTTCTCAATGAGAAGAACCTGGAGCGTCTGCGACTGTCGAGCAAAATAACCCTTGAGATCGTCGATATGGCTCTTGAGCTTTCAAGCAAATTCAGAGCGCTTGAAGGTACGGAGCTTTGGAATGTGAGCTCTATACGTAAAGATGCGAAATGGCTTGAAATTATGGAACTTTCAGATCGTATCAAGGCAGAACTAACACAAATGATCGATAGAACAAGCTGTTTTGATTGGTTTAATAGAAAAGTATATCGAGTTTTCAATGCGGAGAACGGGCATAGTACAGGATACCTGACCGAATATATTGACCATCCAACCGTCATAAAATCTATCGCCATCGGAGCAAAACGAGATGATGCGTATGATGTGATCGGTCCCGGTTCTCTGACAGTTTACTATAAAAACGGTGAACAATACACGTTTGAGTGTTATACGGATACCGTATTCAGCGGTCAGCATGGTATAGCAATCTCAGATGACGGAGAGCAAATATACGTGATCAGCGACATAAAAGGTCTTTGGTGTTATAACAAAAAGGGCAAGATCATTTGGAAAACTCGGTACACCTCGGCGGGACAAGTATATCCACATAGCGACGGAACGGTAACTTGCGTTACGGGAACGCAAGTGATTTTGCTCGATGCAAATGGTAAACCGATCAAAAAGCGAGCTTTGTTCGATGGTGAGCGCTATGAAATGTCCGCAAAAACCATCGGTATTCTCACAAGCGAAAACGTTGCTGCGGTAATTGATGTGAAAACTCTTGAGCCTATCCTAAAAGTGTCTCTTTCAAAACTCAACATATACCATTTTCATGAGATTATTGAAGCAAACGAGTATTATGTAGTGCGAGGAACGGAGCTGATAGGAATATTTGATCTTCCGAATGGAAAAAGAGATGTGCGTCAGAAAGAATTGATTTATCTTCTTGATCATAGAGGGAATGTCATGCACAAGATCGAAAATCCCAAATGGACTTATGTAAGCCGTGCGTACGTTGATCGAAAAAGCAACGAGGTCGTTTTATACGCGCAGTTCAAGCACCATACGGATAGGAATTACTGTATTCCCATTAAGAAAGCATAAAAAGTGAATGTCACACAGAAAGTAGAAAATGGATAATAAAAACACACAAAAACAAAAGGTCTGCGTCGCCATGAGCGGCGGCGTGGACAGCGCGGTGACTGCCCTGCTCTGCCAGCAGGCGGGATATGACGCGCAGGGCTGCACCATGCGGCTTTGGCGTCCTGCGCCCGAGCAGACGGGCGGACGCGTTTGCGGCTCGGATAAGGACGTACAGGATGCACGCGCGGTGTGCGATCACCTGGGCATTGCGCACACGGTGCTTGATTTTGGCGACCGCTTTGAAGAAACGGTCATTCGCGATTTCATCGAGGAATACCAAAGCTGCCGCACGCCCAACCCTTGCACGGTCTGCAACCGCTGCTTGAAGTTCGGGGCGTTGCTTGACGCTGCCACCGAGCTGGGCTTTGACAAGATCGCGACAGGACACTACGCACGCATCGAGCAAGCCGAAAACGGCAGATATCTGCCCAAAAAAGCCGCCGATCCCTCAAAGGATCAGACCTATTTTCTCTGGCAGCTGACGCAAGAGCAGCTTGCGCACACCCTGTTTCCGCTCGGGTCTATGACCAAGGTCGAGGCGCGCGCGATTGCCGAGCAGCACGGTCATGTCAACGCGCACAAGAGCGACAGCCAGGACATTTGCTTCGTGCCCGACGGTGACTACGCCGCGTTCATCATGCAAAAAACGGGGGCGACCTACCCTCGCGGCAACTTTGTGGACGAGGACGGCAACGTGCTCGGGCAGCATGCGGGCATTATCCGCTATACGGTCGGACAGCGCAAGGGACTGGGTATCGCACTGGGGCAGCCGATGTACGTCAAGAGCAAGAATGCAGCCGACAACACGGTGGTGCTGTGCCAAAACGAGGCGCTTTTCACCACGCAGCTTGACGCAGATCGCATCAACCTGATCGCAGCAGAACGCTTGGACGCGCCTATCCGTGCCACGGTCAAGATCCGCTATGCGCACGCCCCTGCAGCCGCAACCGTCACGCAAACGGGCGAGGATTCCCTGCACGTAGAATTCGACACGCCGCAGCGCGCGATTGCCCCGGGGCAATCGGTCGTGATCTACGACGGTGACATTGTCATCGGCGGCGGCATTATCAGATAAACAAAGCACAAAAAAAGCGCAACCCGTGTGGGTTGCGCTTTTCTTTTATGTAATTAGTTGATGGAATCCAGATATACAACGATGATGTCGCCGCTCTTAACGGTCTGAACGTACATGGGGTTATCCAGATTGTTCTCACCGTTGAGTGCGTAGGTCCAGAACTCGCCCTTGCCTGCGCTCTTGTTGCCGATCTTGTTAACAACCTGCTGAGATTCATCCTGGAATTCGATGGTCAGCTCGTAGAATTCGCAAACGTCGATCAATACCTCGGTAACGGTAGGCTCCTTATCGCCAACCTTGTTGTAGGTATAAACGTACTCTGCATCCTGTGCAAGCACTTCGCCATCAGGACCGTCCTTGATGGTAAATTTCACGTTCACGTTGGTCTTAACCGCTTCGGGCTCTTTGTCACAAGCTACCATGATGCATCCCATCATCAAAACGGCAAGTACTAATGCCAATACTCTGTAAAGTTTCATTGCAATATCTCCTTTGCATTTTTTGTCATGTCTATTATACTGCATATTTCTCTATTTGTCAACTGTTTTTTTGAACATTTTATACACCAAATATGCATACAAGCTGCAAAATCAGCATGTAAAGCAGCCAGAGCACGTGCAACCAAAGCACGCCTGCCGCAGCAAGTGATATTCCCTGCCATTGCAAGGCGCACAGCACGGCGCACCCAAGCACCGCCAGCAGCACGAGCAATGCAAACAGCGGATTTTGCCGCACGAAAAACAAGGGATACCACAAATACCCCACAAAAAGCATGAGCAAAAAGAAAAACGCTCCGCGCCATGCCGCAAGGCAGCTGCCGCCGTATGTACAAAGCACCGCGCCAAGCACAGCACCCAGCGCAAAATACCAAAGCGTCCACAAAAGCCCCATCAGCCACACGGGCGGTATCAAGTGCCGAATGCCCATTTGCAAAAGCCCCTCGTTTGGCGCACCGCACCAAAGCCTGACCCCCATGCCGACAAACGCCAGCAAGCCGCCCACGATCAAAGCGCAAATCAGCGCACGGTTGTTATTTCTTTGATTCATGACCATCACCCCGTACACAATATGCACCAAAGGTCGGGGATATTCCCGACCTTTGCTACAGTGATGCACCCGGAACGTGAAGCAACTTAATGGTTATTTGTTGCATGTCCGTTTTTTGTACAAGTATTAGCAGCAGATTACTTATAAGCCTCCCCGCGGGGGAGGGGGACCGCAGCGGAACGAATTTCACCGAGGCACGAGGTGAAATGAGAGAAGCGGGTGCGGTGGTGGGGGTTCCCACTTCACCGCCCTTTTGCATCGTGTGTTCCGCGCTGCAGTAGGGACTGCGACGTTCGCCGTACAATCGGCATAAAGTGACGGTTATCCGTTTGGGGTTCAGAGCGTCCGTATGGGAACCCCCACCACCGCAATCGCGGGATGGCAACTCGCGAAGCTCGTTTCGATCCCGCTTGCGGTCCCCCTCCCCCGCGGGGAGGCTTTTTGTGCGCGTCCAATACAGGCGCTTGTTCGTCTTAACAAAACTACTGCCGTTTTTTACTCTTCTTCGGATTCGGTTTCTTCCATTGTTTCCTCGTCATGATTATGCGCAGGACACGGCTCGGCTTTGGAGGGAGTGGCGTACCAAGAACCGCGCCACTGCCCTTCCACGGGCGGTGTTTCATGCAAAAAGTAGGGCGAATCCTTGATAAACACCTCGTACGGGAAGCTGCGCTTGCCGCGCAAGAGCCCTGCATCGCGCACTGCCTCAAGCGGGCAATCCGCACACGCCACGCCGCCAAACACGCTGTCATACGGCACAAGCACGTGCCTGTCGCACTCGTGTGTGGGCGCGTTATCAAGCGTGAAATACCCTATGTGCGTACGGTTTCCGCGCAGGTCACAGCTGCACGCATACCCCGGCTGCTGCCCCGAATCGGCACAGTATCGCATCTTGTACACGGTGCTCGGCACGGCAAAGGCGGTGGGCGCGTCATCAAACACGCCTGCATCGTACAGGCGCGTCATGACCTCATCCCAGACCGTGACGCTGACGTTCCCGGGTATGCCGTTTTGCAGCGCGGGATAGTCATATCCCGTCCATACGCCGCCAAGCACCGCAGGAGTATAGCCCACGAACAGGCGATCCACGCCGCGCTGCGTCGTGCCCGTCTTGCCCGCAACCTCTGTGCGCTCTGCCAGCCTTACCTTGCCGCGCGCCGTTCCGCTCTGCACCACGCCCTGGAGCATCTTGGTCATAATGGCTGCATTTTCGGGCGAAAGCACCGCGCGCGCATCGACCGTATTGCTCAAAAGCAGCGTGCCGTCTGCATCGGTGACGTGATAATAGGAGCGCGAGGGCTGATAGTTGCCTTGGTAAAATACGGTATAAGCGTCTGTCAGCTCGCGCAGGGTCACGCCGTAGGCAAACTGCCCCAGCGCCAAGCCTGCTTGCGTGCCGTCGCTATCTCCCAGCGAGGTCATACCCAGCTGCTCGCGCAAAAACTCCAGCGATTGCCGCTTGCCCACCTGCTCCAGCATCTGTACCGCAACCGTGTTGACCGAATCGGCAAGCGCGGTGGCGGTGTCGGTCAGCCCGTGATAGGCAAAATGCGCGTTGCGCGGCCACGGCTTTCCCTGCTCAAAGCGCAGCGGCACGTCGTCGTACACGCTTGCCCAGTTGATCTTGCCGCGCTCAAGAGCCGGCGCAAACACCGAAAGCGGCTTGATGGCAGAGCCGGGCGGCAAGCGCACGTCGGTGGCGTAATTCTGCACGCGGTTGGCGCGCTTTGCGCCCCACGCGCCCGCCACGCCCAAAATATCCCCCGTTTCGGGGTGTATGATGATCATACTCGCGCGCTCGTCGCGCGCAAAGAGGTCTGTCGTGGCAAAATACTGCTCCACGATCTCCTGCACGCGCACATCGACCGCCGCATAGATATGCAAGCCGCCGCTGTACACCAAGGCACTTGCCGCCGTGCGCGTATATCCGTACTCCCTGCAAAGGTCGCGCACCACGTCCTCCACCACCATATCCTCATACCAGGACGCCACGCGCCCCTTTTGCCGCGACTGCCCCGAAAAGCGCAGTGGCTGCATGGCATCAGCATATTGGTGCTCGTCGATATACCCCTGCTCCAGCATACAGGATAAAATCAAGGCTCTGCGCTGCTCGTTTTGCACGGGATGGGTCAAGGGATTGTAGCGCGAGGGATTGTTGGTAATGGCGGCAATACAGGCGCACTCGCCCACGCTCAGCTCGGACACCGACTTGCCAAAATAGTGCTTTGCAGCCGCCCCCACACCACGGCAGCCGTCGGCTAAATTGATGACGTTGAGATACATTTCAAGGATCTCGTGCTTGCCTACACGCGTCTCCAGATCAAGTGCTGAAAACATTTCGGTGATCTTGCGGTCAATGCTCACGCGGTCATCCCCCGTCAGGTTTTTGACCAGCTGCTGCGTGATGGTGGAAGCGCCGAAGGATTTGCCGCCCTGCCCCGTTGCGCGCTTTTTGAGATACGCCAGCGCCGCCTCGCCCGTGCGCAAAAAATCCACGCCCTCGTGCTGCCAGAAGCGTTTGTCCTCAATTGACACAAAGGCATCCACCATGGCGCGCGGAATGCTCTCGATCGCAGCATACTCGTAAAGCGTGCTGCCGCCGCACAAGGGACCTATTTCGTAAGCCTCGCCCTCTCTTGCCGTGCGGTCGGAAAACGCGTACGCATACAGGCGCGACGTGCCGCCCGAGCGCGCGATCCGAAGCAGCGTATCGTCCACGCGGCTGTCCATGTACGGGCGCAAATAGGCGTATCCCGCCAAAGCACCGACGCCTCCCAAGACAAGCACGCAGACAAGCAGCACCGCCATGATTTTGCAAAGTCTTTTCACCACTATCCCCTCTTTTTTGTTACGTATTTGCATAGAGTCGCCATTTCGGGCAAAAATAATCATGCAATGAAAAAAAGCGAGGTACAAGCATGAAATCTTTGAAAATTGCCTTTAGCATTTTGCTATGCGTTACTATTTTGTCTGTGGGAGCGTCTGTGGTATGCGCGGTGATTGCAGGCAACACAGCCGATTCCTTCCGCGATTACCGCTCCTCTGTGATCACAACGCTCAGTTCCCTGCACGCGCAGCTTAACAGCTCCAAGCAAGCCTTTTCGGACGCGCTGACCTACCTTGACGGCGTGCAGGTCATGCAGCCCGCGCCCGAAACCGAGGCGTTGCCCGAAAGCGACACCGCCACCGACACCACGGGCACGCAAAGCGAAACCCTGCCCAAGCCCGAGGCTGCACCCGAGACCACCCTGCCCACCGCAATGTTTACGGTGCGCGAGGTCGGCGGCCGCATCGGTGTGTTTGATGCAAGCGGCGTCCTTGTCCGCACGCTCAACGTTTCCGTAGCCACCCTGCCACGCGCCGACCGCGAGCAGCTGTCGGTAGGCATTACGCTTGGCTCGGAGCAGGAGTTACAAGCACTCATCGAGGATTTTTCGGGTTAAAAAACAGTCTGAGCCACACGCAAGATGCGTATGGCTCAGATTTTTTCTTCAGATATTTCGTAGGGGAGCATTCCATATGCTCCCCTTCAGCAGAGAGGCGGATATAGAATCCGCCCTACGGAATTGTTGAGATCATGACGCAACCGATCCTTTGATTTCTAATTTCCGTGATAAACAATCAAAGGCGTCAATTTTTCCCTGGTCTGCGCAGACATTTGGATTTTGTTCCACTCCTCGGGTGTTCCGTGATAATACACCGTTTGCAGCACATCACATGACAAAAAGGCACCGTCTTCAATTTCAGTCACACCGCCGTGTATTGTAACCGACTTCATTTGCATGCAATTGTAAAATGTCGCCGAAACGATAATCGAGTTGTTCTCGGGTACTGCAAATTCCGTGATGGGGGTTTGCGAAAGCGCGTGACGCCCGATGCTTTTTACCGACTGCGGAAACACAATTTTTGACAACGCATAGCAAGAGGAAAAAGCATAGCTTCCGATCTCCTCAACCTGTCCCGAAAAGCTGACGCTTTCCAAGTCATAACAATAGGCAAAAGCGTAGTCCTCTATACTTTTGACCTTTTCCGGAATTGTGACGCTGAACAGCTCGGAACAATTCATAAAAGCACCTTGTCCAATACCGGTCAAATTCTCGGAAAGCGTGATCTTCTCAAGCTGCACGCACCCGTAAAAACCATGGTAATCGATCTGCTCGATCGTGGAGGGCAGATCGACAGATACGAGCGTAACGTTATCCATAAACGCGCGCTCCCCGATCGCCACTACGCGAGATCCATTGTAAGTAGGCGGTATATACAGCTCGGTATCGGTGCACGCTCCGATGCCCGATACTACGTACACCGTTTTTCCGTTCAGGGTTTCCTTGGTATACTCCAGCCCCTGCGACCATCCTTGCTCGGGCGGCTCGTCGGTGATCTCGGGCTCGGTCGCCTGTTGATCGGGCTGTGTAGTCTGTTCAGGCTCGGTAGTCATTTGATCGGTATCGTTGTCCTCGCTATCGACGGTGTCCTCCTCGGGCTCACGGGTGTCTTCCTCGGGTTGTGCGGTGCTTTCCTTGCTCTGCTCGCCGCCACCGCCCAAGGACTGGCGCAAAGCGGCAATCGCGCCGCCAAGTGCATGCTTGGCGGCGTCTGTGAGCAGCGAAGAGAGCAGATTTTGGTCCTCTGTCAGCAAAATTTGCGCAAAATGCAGCACCGTGCCGTCAAATTCGGGATAGGTCTGCTCGACGTAATCGACGTATCTCACGGTCACCACAGCGCCCACTACGCCAAAAGAAGCCGTGCAAACGGTAAACACAAGCGCAAGTGCTGCTGCGATCATTGCCACGCGGAACACGGGCTTTTTGCGCATGGGTACGGGGGCTTCGGCGCGCTCGATCAGATCAAAATCGATCTCGCTCATCACTTCAAACAAAAATTCGTTGGTCATAGCGTAAAGCCCTCCTCTTGCAAAAAGATTTTGAGCTTTTGCCTTGTACGGGAAAGGATTTTGAATACGTTGGCGGTGCTGATGCCATACCGCTTTGCAATGCTTTCCACGCTATCCACGTGATAGTAGCGGCGAATGAACACGTTGCACTCGCGCTCGGGAAGCGCACGCAAAAAGCGGTTGAGTGCCTCGGCAAATACCAGCTTATCGTAATAGCTGCGCACGTCCGCATCGGGATCTGCCACCTCGGCAAGCTCGTCCAGCGCAAGCGTTGCCTCGCTGCCGCCGCGCTTGCCGCGGTGCTTGCTCTTATAGCGGTTGATCGAAAGATTGCGCGTAATGCGCCCCACGTAGGTTTTGAGCACATCGGGACATGCGGGAGGAATGGAGTTCCATGCAACCAGCCACGTATCGTTGACACACTCCTCGCTATCCTGCATATTCTTCAAAATGTTTTGCGCAATCCCAAGGCAATACCTGCCGTATTGCTGCTCGGTAATCGCAATCGCGCGCTCGTCGCGCGCCCTGTAAAGTGCAAGGATCTGCTGATCCTTCAAGGCTGACTCCCCCTTCCCTGCATAAGCATCTTACGCAGTATTCTTTTGGCTCTGTATATGCGACCGTTGACCACGTTCTGCCCAAGTCCCAGAATGGCAGCGATCTCGGTATTCTTTTTATCTTCAAAGTATTTAAGCAATATGACCTCGCGATACCGCGGCTCAAGTGCGTCCACCGCGCGCCTGATCTCTGCGGAGTTTTCCTCCCTTGCCATCAGCAAGGCAATGTCGCACTCCCCTGCGTCCACAATGCCGTCTGCATCCGAGCCGTCAAGCAGCATGGCGTTCCTGCGCTTCTTTTTATGATAATGATTGACCACCACGTTGCGCGTATATACGTAGATCAGCGCAGCCGTTGCCTCGCTGTGCGGCTGCGCAAACACCTCGGCATTCAGGCAAACGCGATAAAACGCCTCCTGTACCGCGTCCTCGGCGTCCAGCCTGTTGCGCAGCACGGCATACGCCTTTTTATACATTTGTCCGTAATACAGCTCGTAGATCACGGTCAAGGTCTTGCGCTGCTCCGCACTCAGATCGGGCAACGCAATGCGTTGTTTGTCATGCATGATATGTGCTCCCCCAAAAGTCTTTCTACTTACATACACAACTTTTGTGCGTTTTTTTGACAGCGTTCGAAAAACTTTTTGGAAAATATTTTCACGCCTGTACGTATTAACAACGGGGAGCGGCAAAAAATTCGCCTTTGAGAAAAAATTTTTATAAAAATTCGGGGGCGTTTGCCGTTCGGCAAACGCCCTGAAATTATTGATATATCACGTTTTCCTTACCAAGCAGGTCGATCAGCTGCTGCATGACGAACGGTGAGAGCGCAATGCCCTTTTCGTGCGGCACGTACGCCTTGGTCGCGCTGTTGTAGAACACCAGCGGCACGCACAGTCCCTCGTCAAAGATCTCTGCAAGGTTGCGCGCCTTGCTATAAAGCAGCCCTTCGGTGTCCGGTACGCGCAGGTAGAGCTTTTTGATCTTGGGTTTGGGGGCACTTTGGCGGGCGGATATGGAATCCGCCCCTACGGTGTTACGGTTAGGCGCGGGCGAATCGTGATTCGCCCCTACGGCATTGCGGTTGGGCGCGGACGAATCGTGATTCGCCCCTACGGCGGTTTGTTTGGGCTTGGGGGTATAATGCTCATCGTCCACAAGCTCGCTTGCAGTGCCGATCAGCACCTTGATCTCGTCCTCGCGCACCGAGAGGTTGCCCTCCACGTACAAGGCGTTATCCAAGCGCACCAGATGCCCAAGGCTCTCATAGGTCTTGGCAAACATCAGGCATTCGATCTCGCCCGTGCGGTCCTCTATGGTGAAAAACGCCATGCGTTGATCGTTCTTGGTGGTCTTGACCGTCACGGCGGTGATCACACCCGCAATGCGCACGCGTGCGCGGTCGGGCATCAATGCGCCGCTTTCATCGGCAAATTCGGCAATATCCACCGTCCGCATATCGGCAATGCACTTATCGTAGCCGTCCAGCAGATGTCCCGAGAAATACATACCCGACGCGTCCTTTTCCAGCATCAGCTTTTCGCGCTTGGTATATTCGGGAATATTCGGATAAGAGAACGAGGTCTTTGCCTTGACCTCGGGCACCATGCTGAACATATCCAGCTGCCCTGCCACGTTATCGCGATTCTTTTGCGACACGGTATCAATGATCTGCTCATAGACCGAAAGCAGCCTTGAGCGGTACGTGCCAAGCGAATCAAACGCGCCTGCCTTGATCAGCGCCTCGATCATGCGCTTATTCATGTCCTTGCCCGACATGCGCTCCACGAAATCCTCAAAAGAGGCAAAATCATGCCCCTCTCGCTCGCGGCAAAGCGACTCGACAAACTGACCGCCCACGTTTTTGAGCGCAAGCAAGCCAAAGCGAATGGTATTGTCCTTGCCGTGGAAATCCGCGCGGCTGCGGTTGATATCGGGCGGCAGCACGCTGATGCCGCGCTTGTTGCACTCGCCGATGTATTCCGCGATCTTGACCTGATTGCCAAGCACGCTGGTCAGCAGTGCCGAGAAGTATTCGCAGGGATAATGCGCCTTGAGATACGCCGTTCTGTAAGAAAGCACGGCGTAGGCTGCTGCGTGGGATTTGTTGAATGCGTAATTTGCAAAGTTTGCAAGGTCGTCAAACAGCTTGGTTGCGGTTGCCGCGTCCACGCCGCGTACGTCCGCACCTGCAATAAAGTCGGCACGCTCCGCCTCCAGTACGTCAGCCTTTTTCTTGGACATGGCGCGGCGCACGATGTCCGCGTGTCCAAAGCTGTACCCTGCCACCTCGCGGAAGATGCGCATGACCTGCTCCTGATATACCGCGCAGCCGTAGGTTTCCTTCAAAATCGGCTCAAGCAGCGGCGTGTCGTATGCGATCTTGGAGGGATCGTGACGGCACTCGATATAGCGCGGAATCGAATCCATAGGACCCGGGCGGTACAGCGCGATGACCGCAATAACGTCCTGGAAGCACTCGGGGCGCAGTTGGGTCAGCACCTGCTTGATGCCGCTGGACTCCAGCTGGAACACGCCCGAGGTGTTGCCCTTTGCAATCAGCGCAAAGGTGTCCTTGTCATCGTACGGAATGCGCTCAATGTCAAAATCGGGATTGGTTTCTCTGATCTGCTTTTGCGCGTCGTTGATAATGGTCAGATAGCGCAAGCCAAGGAAGTCGAATTTGAGCAGTCCGAGGTTGGCTATGGTATCCATGTCAAACTGCGTGACCACCGTGCCGTTACTGTGCGCAAGCGGCACGTAATCGCATACCGGCTTGTCGGTGATGACAATACCCGCGGCATGCACCGAAACGTTACGCGGCATGCCCTCCAGCGCCATGGCGGTGTCGATCAGCTCGCGGTTTTTCTCGCTGTCGTTGTAAAGTGCTTTGAGCTCGGGCAGCTTGAGCGCATGCTCCAGCGTAATGCCCAGCTCTGCGGGCACGGCTTTGGCAACCACGTCCACGTCGGCATACGGCATGCCCATAGCACGACCGCAATCGCGGATAGCGGCACGG
The DNA here is from genome assembly GCA_045660125.1 of Eubacteriales bacterium. Lineage (GTDB taxonomy): Bacteria > Bacillota > Clostridia > Oscillospirales > CAG-272 > SVQP01. The sequence goes on from JAZRDG010000138.1 coordinate 28,149, forward strand.
GCTGCAAGCGTACCGAAGGTAATGATCTGAGATACGTGCTCTCTGCCGTACCGTCTTGCCACGTAATCGATCACCTCGTCGCGGCGGTTATAGCAGAAATCGATATCAATATCGGGCATGCTGACGCGCTCGGGGTTGAGGAATCGCTCAAAGAGCAGATCGTAGCGGATAGAATCCACGTCGGTAATGCCCAGCGCATACGCCACCAGCGAGCCCGCACCCGAGCCTCTGCCGGGACCTACGGGAATGCCGCGGCTCTTGGCAAAACCCACGTAGTCCTGCACGATCAAGAAATAATCGGCGTATCCCATCTGCACGATCACGTCAAGCTCGTAAGCAATGCGCTCGCGGTAGGTCTGCTCGGAAAATTCGTCAAAGGTGATCTGCCCCTTTGCCACGCGTGCGGCAAAGCCGCGCTCGGCAAGCTCATAGAGATACGTAACCGAGTCCTTGCCGTCGGGACACGGGAATTTGGGCAGATACAGCGTATTAAAGTCAAAGTCAACGTGGCAGCGGTCTGCAATGCGCACCGTGTTTTCCAAAGCACCCTCGTACTGCGAAAACAGCATGCGCATCTCGCCCGTGTCCTTATAGTAAAACTCGTCCGTCTCAAAGCCGATGGGTCTGCCGTCCTCGATCGACGAGTTGGTCTGAATGCACATCAAAATCGCCTGTGTGGAGGCGTCGCGGCGGCGCAGATAATGGCAGTCGTTGGTAGCAACCACGCCAAGCCCCAGCTCGCGCGCAAGAGAATACAGCTGCGGCAGAATCTGCTTTTGCTCGACCATGCCGTGATTTTGCAGCTCGATAAAGAAATTGTCCTTGCCAAAGATCTGCGCGTATTCCATGGCAGCCTGCTTGGCAGCGGCATAATCCCCTGCAGAAAGCTTGCGCGGAATTTTGCCCGCAAGGCAAGCGGAAAGCGCGATCAAGCCACCCGAATGCGCGCGCAAAAGCTCTGCATCCACGCGCGGCTTGCCGTAAAAGCCCTCGGTAAAGCCTTTGGATACAAGGCTGATCAGGTTTTGATATCCCTCGTTGCTCTCACACAAAAGCACCAGATGGTCAGCTCCCGCCTCAGCACTCTTGACCTTTTCAAAGCGCGAGGAATGAGCAACGTAGACCTCACAGCCGATGATGGGATGAATGCCCTCTTTTTTGCACGCCTTATAAAACTCGACCGCGCCGTACATCGCGCCGTGGTCGGTAATGGCGACCGCGTGGTGTCCGCACTCGGCAGCACGCGCAGGGATATCCTTGATACGGCAGGCGCCGTCAAGCAAGCTGTATTCACTGTGCAAATGCAGATGCACAAATTCGTGAGCCATGAGATCTCCTTTCTGCGGACAAAACCGCTAAAATAAAATTACAATCAAATGAAATTTGCCCGCGGGCAAATTTCTACCATAACGTTTCACTCGTTGAAAAACACATCACTCGCGCATGGCGCGAACATCACCGTTACGCAGTAACGGCATCACTTTTCGCCTTCGGCGAAATACATCACTGAACTGCCCGATCCTCAATCGGGCAGCTCACTTGCCAGATCGATCAGTTTTTGTAATCTGTGGTTGAGCCCCGATTTAGTGATGGGCGGCACGTGCAGCTCGGCAAGCTCGCCCAAGGAAACGTTTTGGTGGCGCTGACGCAGCATGGCTGTCTCGTGCAGCGCATCGGGCAGCTTGGCAAGCTCGCCGTAGCGATCCAGCTTTTCAATCGCCGCAATTTGCTTGCGCGCAGCGGCTACGTACTTGCTGATATTGCCCGTATCACAATTGGTCACGCGATTCTCGTTTCCGCGGATCTCGCGCTCGATTTTTTTATTCAGCAGCTCAAAGACCATGGTGCTGCTGCCCAGCAGCGTCAGCACGTCCTCAACGCCCTGGCTGTTTTTGATATATACGCCAACCGATTTGCCGCGCGCCACCATGCCCATGGCAACGCCCTGCTCGGCAAGCATGGCTTGCAGCCCAAGCGCACGCGCCTCGGTGGTGCACTTGATTTCAAGATGCGAGCCTGTTGCGGGATCGGACACCGTGCCAAGTGCGCAAAAAGCACCGCGCAAAAAGGCGGTAACGCACCCGTCGCACTTGCAAAGCGCGGAAAAATCCGCGCACGCGCCCTCGTCCCACGCAGCGATCTGCGCAGCGCACTTGATTGATGCAAAGCGCAGCTCAGTGCCGCTGGCGCGCCCTTGGGAGTAAGGTCTTGCATCTGCCTCGCGACCGAAATGCCGCTTGATCTCGGCTGCGGCGTGCTCGGCAAAAGCGGTCGGCACGCGAAAGCGCACCTGCTCACCGTCTGCCTGCGCGCCCATCATCAGCCCAAAAAGATACGCCTTGCGGCAGCACATGGGCTTGATCTGCAGCGCCTGCAGCTCCTCTTTGACTTGCTCGGAAAATGACATTTTACTCTCCAATATACTCAAATTCACATTCTAATGCAACGCCAAACTGCGCATAAACGCGCTGCTTGATCTGCTCGACAAGCTCCAGCACGTCGGCAGCGGTTGCATCGCCGTCATTGACCACAAAGCCTGCGTGCTTTTCGGAAACCACCGCTCCGCCCACGCGCAAGCCCTTAAGCCCCGCATCCTCGATCAGCTTGCCTGCAAAATACCCCTCGGGACGCTTGAAGGTGCTGCCCGCGCTGGGAAAGTTCAAGGGCTGCTTTTCGCGTCTGGCAGCTGCCTGCTCCCTGACCCTTTGCATGATCTCGTCCGCGTTACCGCGACGCAGCGCAAAGCGGCTGGAGAGCACGACGTACTCGGGGTGCTCGGCAAAAATACTGTGTCTGTATGCAAACTCATGCGCGGCTGCATCCAGAGTAAAGGTGCGATTGCAAGAGGTATCGTAGCATTCGCTGGAGATCAGCACGTCGGAAATCTGTCCGCCGTACGCACCTGCGTTCATGTATACGCCGCCGCCCACCGTACCGGGAATGCCGCAGCCAAAGGCAAAGCCCTCAAAGCCCTGACGGCTTGCATCGTTGCAAACGCGCGCAAGACTTGCGCCGCTTTGGGCATATAAGGAATCGCCGTCAAAGCGATATTGCTTCATTTCGGTGGTAAACACCATCACGCCGCGATACCCAGCATCCGAGAACAGCACGTTGGAGCCGTTGCCGACCACCTTATACTTCAGACCGCTCTGCGCAAGCATGGCAAGCTGCAAAGAAAACTGCTCCACCGTGGTGGGAAACAGCGCAAGATCCGCCTTTCCGCCAATGTTGAAGGTGGAATATTCACAAAGCGGCAGATCTGCTTTCACGGGGATACGCGCTCCCCTGCATTGTGCTAAAAAGGCTTTCATAAGCTTCCTTTCTCTGCTAAGCCGGGCAGCTCTGCAAGATCGTGGATCACGTATGTCACGGGGATATCGGCAGGCACGGGCTTACCCTTGGGGTTGTACCAGCAGGTATCAAGTCCTGCGTTGATGCCGCCCTTGATATCCGAGGTCAGCGAGTCACCCACCACCAGCGTGGTAGCGGGGTCAAAATCGGGAATGTCGCGCATGACCGCGTCAAAATAACGGATGTCGGGCTTTTCGTAGCCGACCTCCTCGGAAATATATGCTTTTTCAAAATACTTTGCCAAGGGGCTGGGGGTAAATCTGCCCTCTTGCACGTACTTGTCGCCGTTGGTAATGACGTACATGCGGCAATTCTGTGCAAGAGTGGCACAGACCTTGAGCGCGTCCTCGATCATATAGGATTTGGTGGCAAGGGTTTTCAGATAGTCGGCTGCCAGCGCCTTGGGGTCTGCCTTAAGACCCGTACGCTCGCAAAACACCTCAAATCTCTTCCACATCAGCACCTTTTTCTCAATCTCGCCGCGCTCCAGCATCTTCCAGTGCGCGTCATTGACCGCGGAGTAAATGGCAATGGTGGCGTCGTCATTGGGCAAGCCGAAATGCGCAAAGGTCTCGGCAATGGCATCATGCTCGGACTTGGTAAAATCCAGCAGCGTGTTGTCTGCATCCATCAAAAGCGTGTTGTATCTCAAAGGAAAATCCTCCGTAAAACTATATTCTGTTATATTATACTATAAACTACGGGAGATTGCAATACCCTGCACCCTGTTTGTTTGAAAATTTCGTAATCGGGTTGTCCCATGTGTTAACAAAGGACGTGCAATGCACGCCCCTGCCGTTGTTGATTGTTTGTTTATGTGAGAAAATCGTTTCCGTTCTTTTTGAGCAAGGAGGTGCAAAAAGAACCAAAAACAGCGAGAAGAGTGTTTCGCGCCTGCGGGCGCGACGAGGGCTGCGCGCCCTCGACCGCGCCGCCTTTTGAAAAAGGCGGGCGAAAACTTTTCTAAAGAGGTTGACACGGACAACCAATGGTCGCCCCTGCATTGATGCGATTACGAGCGGGCGATATTTTTTATCCCATAATTGACTTTTATGCGGCTGCTGTGATATAATAACAAAAAAAGGAGGTGCGGAACATGCATACGGAATACATTCCCACCGAGGGGTTATTTTTTGTCGGAAACGGCAAGGTCGCCATGGGCGGCTTGGGCGCGGATATCGTACAGCTGTTTGCTCCCTGCTATTCGATGCCGAGCATCATGAGCCTGCGCGCATCCGATCGGACAATTGTTGCGCTGAACCGTCGCGTTCGCGGCTCTGCCTGCTACGTCACAACGCTGCGTGCACAGGGCAAGGAGATCGGTACGATCACCGACTTTGCGCACCCTACCCTGCCCGTGTTTATCCGCCGATTTTCGCTGGCGCAGCCGATTGACTTTTTGCTGGAATCCCCCTTTCAGCCAACCGATATCAGCGCCGTATTTGGCGGTGCAACGGCGCGACTTTTTGAAATTCCCGAGGGCACTGTGGTATTCTCCCAATCCAAGACCGACAAGGATGCCTGCTGCAGTCTTTTGCTCTCAGAGGGTTGTACGGTAAGCGGACGGCAGATTACCTTCCCCGCGGGAGACTCTCATTTGATATTCGTGGGCGGCGACTTCGGCGCATATGGGACAGACAGCTATGCTTGCTGCATGGATCTTTCCGCGCAGATGCTCGGAGCGGATCTTGACGCGATCAAACGCGACTTTTTTGCGCATTGGCAGGACATTTTAAGCGGAATCCGCGTCAATGATAGCGTTTTTGGGGCAGATTTCAATATGCGCGAGCTGATCGAGGCGGTTGCCGTTGCGCTGATCACCCAGACCGCAGCCCAGGGCGGCGTGATCGCCGGCTCGTTTTATCACCTTGCCTACGGCAGAGATATGTACGGCGTGTTCCGCGGCTATATGGCACTCGGACTGCACGAATACGCCAAGCGCATGATCTGCTACATGACAGACGTTTTTCGCCAAAAGGGATATATGCCCAATGCCTCGGGGCTTGGCATGTCCTGCTCGCACCGCCACGAAAACGACGGGGTGGAACAAACGGGATATTATCTGCTGGAGCTTTTGGAATACGTCCGCGCAACAGGTGACGTGGCCTTTCTTGCAGAGCGCATGGACTACGCGCGTTATCTGCTCTCGGCACAGCAAGAGCACCTGAGCAACGGCATGCTCCCCTTCAACGGAGACGAGACATATATTGCCGGCGGCATCTTTCCGCGAAGCGGCATTGATCACGGCTCGATGGAGGCAACTGCCCTCTATATCACAAGTGCACTGGCTCTGCTTGAGGTATGCGAGAAGCACGGCCTGATGACGCAAGACCAAGTCACCGCGCACCGCGCCCCCGCACGTAAAGCGGCGACGCTGTTTTCCGAGAATTTCATTTCCGGGAATACGGTGTACGTCAACAATCCGAGCCGCGCGCAGCATGCACAGATCCCCGTCTACAGACACGGCGTATGTCTTGGCTGCTCGCGCATGACCAATCTTTTGCGCGATGCCCAAGGTGCATTTCTCTGCCCCGGCTGCTTTGGCAAGATCACGGTGCCGCCCTGCACCGAGAAATATAGCCTTGATTGCGCTATCTGGATGTCGGTCTTTGCGGGCAGCACGCTCTTACCCGCTCAGCTCATCCGTGCCGCGATCGAAACAAGCGTTGCGCGCATCAGACAGAGCGAATACGGCAAACACAATCCCGATAACACCGTGGGATATGAATACGGCGTGATCCTTTACGCACTGGCAAAGTACGTTCCCGCAGAGCAGCTGGGCACATATGCCGATTTGCTACGGGAGTTATTAGACGACCGCGTCCGCGGCTCGGTCTGGACCGAATATTACCGCGCGGGACTTCCCGCCGACTCCTCCTGCCCCTACAGGCCTTGGGAAAGCGCCATCAATCTTTGCGGAATTATGGCGTATCTGGAGGCACTTGACAACTAAATCCCAAAAGAAAACAGGGAGTGCTTCCCTGTTTTCTTTTTGTTTGGGATCATGACGCCAAATCACCGCAAAAATATTCAAAAAGCCCTTGCATTATTGCGCGTTTTGCGGTATAATGTAGGTTGGTATTATATATTATATTGAAAACACGGGGAGGAACGGTATGAAAAAGCATTTACGGGTTGGCATAGTCGGCTTTGGCGCGATGGGCAAGACACACGCCTACAGCATTGCTTCGCTGCCCTATTTCTATTCCCCTCTGTCCTTCTCTGCTTCGGTGCGCGGCATTTGCACCACAAGCACCGAAAAATCGCAGCGCATTTGCCAGGAGCTGGGATTTGCCCGTGCGTATGCAGACGCTTACGACATGATCGCAGACTCCGAGATCGACGTCATTGACATCTGCACTCCCAACGTCACGCATTACGAAATTGCAAACGCAGCTTTGGACGCAGGCAAGAGCGTGCTTTGCGAAAAGCCCTTTACAATCAGTCCCGCGCAAGCCGAGGCGCTTGCTGCCAAGGCAGCCCAAAAAGGACTGATCTGCGGCGTGGTATATAACAACCGCCACCTCTCTGCCATTCTGCGCGCCAAGCAGCTGATCGACTCGGGTGCGCTTGGACGCATTCTTTCGTTCTCTTTCCAATACAGACACGACAGCGACATTGATCCTGCACGCACGGTGGGCTGGAAGCAGGATGCCGACGTTTGCGGTGCGGGCACGCTTTTTGACCTTGGCTCGCACGTGCTTGACCTTTGCAGACACCTGTGCGGTGAGTTTGCAAGCATCAGCGGCAAGTCGCACATTGCCTTTGATACCCACAAAAAAGCCGACGGCTCACTTTGGCAGACCAATGCCGACGAGGCGTTTTACATGACCGCCACGCTTGCATCGGGCGCGGTTGGGCAGATCGGTGTTTCCAAGCTTTCGCACGGCTCGGAGGACGGGCTGGAATTTTCGATATACGGCACGGGCGGCGCTATCCGCTACTCGCTTGCCGACGCGGATATCCTGTACTACATGGACGCCTCAAGCCCCAAGCTGCCGCTTGGCGGCACGGCAGGCTTTACGGCGATTCCCGCAAGCGGACGCTACGATGCCCCCGGCGGCAAGTTCCCTGCCGTCAAAGCCCCTCAGGGCTGGCTGCGCGGACACATTCACGGCATGTTCCTCTACCTTGATGCGGTTGCGTCGGGCTCGCACTTCGCTCCCGATTTTTCGGACGGCGCGCAGATCCAGCGCATCATGGCAGCCGCACTCCAAAGCGACGCTTTGGGTGGAAAGGAAGTGCAGATATGAGCTTTCCCATCTTAGGGCTGACAGGCCCGAGCGGCGCGGGAAAGGGCGAGCTTGCAAGGCGCTTGCAGGACGCGCACGGCTTCGCATGGATCGACACCGACGCGGTGTATCACACGCTGACAGGTGCCCCCTCCCCTTGCCTTGACGAGCTGAGAGCTGCGTTTGGCGAGGGCGTGATCAAGAACGGCGCGCTTGACAGACCCGCCTTGGCAGCCATCGTGTTTGCCCCAGGTGCGCAGGACAAGCTGCTTTTGCTTAACAGCATCACCCACAAGCACGTGATTGCCGAGAGCGCACGGCAAATTGAGACGGCGCGACAAAACGGCGCGCGCGGCGCGATTTTAGACGCTCCCCTTTTATACGAGGCAGGTGCTCATGCGCTGTGCACCCATACCGCTGCCGTGCTTGCAGACGCCGAGGTGCGCCTTGGTCGCATCATGGCGCGTGACAATCTTTCCGCGCAAGCGGCGCAAAAGCGACTCAACGCGCAAAAGCCCGACGCGTTTTACACGCAAAAGGTTGATTTCACCATATACAACAACGGCACGGCTGACGCGCTTTGCGCACAAGCCGACGCGCTTGCAAAGGAGCTTATATGAAGCAAAAACGCTCCGGGCACGCGTTGCCCATTCTGATCATATTAATCATTTCCCTGGCATTCGGCGGCATCTTCGAGCTGCTCTGCCTTGGCGCTGAGCGCCTCTCGCATCCGCGCGACTACAAGGACGCGGCCCAGCGTTACGCCACCCAATACGGCGTGCCCGAGGCGGTCGTTTACGCCATGATCAAGGTCGAGAGCGACTTTGACAGCACAAAGCAAGGCAAGAGTGGCGAGATCGGACTTATGCAGCTGACACCGCAACGCTACGTGCAGCTTGCCACCGAGGCACGCGACGAGGGAATGAACGCAGCAGCCCTGTACGATCCCGACACCAATATCCGCTACGGCACCATGTACCTCTCCAAGCTCTACCAAAAGTACGGCATGTGGAGCACCGCGTACGCCGCTTGGTATGCAGGAGAAGACACGGTGGACGCATGGCTGACAAATCCCAATTACGTTGACCCCGATTTCGGCACGCTGCAAACCGTGCCAGACAAAAAAATCGCCAAGGCGGTAAGCAAAGCCGCAAAGGCGCAAGCCATTTATGAAAAATTATATTATGCAAAATAAAGGAGAAATTATCATGTCCGAATCCAAAAAAGACCTTCTTTGCTACAAAAAGACCAACTTCTACGACGTTGCCACCCCCGAGCAGGTCAAGGCTGCTTACGACTACTGCGTAGACTACGCAAAGTACCTTGACGCTTCCAAGACCGAGAGAGAGGCTGTGACCACCTCTATTGCAATGGCAGAGGCACAGGGCTACGTTCCCTACACCTTTGGCATGCAGCTGGTACAGGGCGGCAAGTATTACTATAACAACCGCGGCAGATCGCTGTTTTTGTTCCGCATCGGTACCCAGCCCGTACAGGACGGCATCCGTATCTGCGCAGCACACATCGACTCCCCCAGACTTGACCTCAAGCAGTCCCCTCTGTACGAGGACGGCGGCTTTGGCTTCTTCAAGACCCGTTACTACGGCGGCGTCCGTAAGTACCAGTGGGTTGCTACCCCTCTTGCGCTGCACGGCGTAGTTATCAAGCAGGACGGCGAGACCGTTAACATTGTCATCGGTGAAGACGAGAACGATCCCGTGCTCTACATCAACGATCTGCTGCCTCACCTGGGTCAGAGCCAGAATGCACAGCCCTTGGGCACCGCGATCCCTGCAGAGAACCTCAACATCCTGCTTGGCTCCAGACCTCTTGAGGGTGAAGAATCCGACAAGATCAAAATGAATATTCTGAACCTGCTCAACGAAAAGTACGGCATTGTAGAGGCAGACTTCCTGTCGGCTGATCTTTCTATCGTTCCCGCTGCAAAGGCACGTGACGTTGGTCTTGACCGCTCGCTGATCGGCTCTACGGCCACGACGACAGAGTTTGCGCTTACCCCGCTATGACCGCGCTGTTTGAGTGCGCTGACGCTGCTCGCTCCACCATGGTCATTCTTGCAGACAAGGAAGAGATCGGCTCTGACGGTGACACCGGCATGCAGTGCGAGCTGCTGCTTGATCTGCTTTACGAGATCGCAAAGGCATTTGACGCAAACTTCGGTCAGATGAAGGCAAACTCTATCTGCCTTTCCGCTGACGTTACCGCTTGCTTTGACCCCAACTTTGCAGAGGTATTTGACGGCAAGAACGTTTCCCGTATCAACTGCGGCGTTTGCATGTGCAAGTACACCGGTCACGGCGGCAAGGTTGCAACCAACGACGCAAGCGCTGAGCTGGTAGCATTCATCCGTCGCGTCATGGCAAAGGGCGAGGTCATCTGGCAGGCAGGCGACATGGGCAAGAACGACATTGGCGGCGGCGGAACTGTTGCAAAGTACATCTCCAAGCACAATATCCCCTCTATCGATATGGGCGTTCCCGTAATCGCAATGCACTCCCCCTTCGAGATCGTTTCCAAGGCAGACGTTTACACCGCGCACAAGGCGTTCGCTGCTTTCTACTCCTTTGACTGATGCTGCACAAGCTCGAACAGATCAAGGATAAATATCTGGCGATGGAGGCACGGATGGCTGACCCTGCCGTGCTCTCCGATCCCGCCGCGTATTCCGCGCTGATGCGCGAATACAAAAAGCTGACCCCCATCATGGAAGCCTACACCGCTTATCAGCGTGCCGAGCAGAATCTTGCAGACGCGCTGGAGCTTGTTGAATCGGGAGATCCCGAGCTCAAGGCGCTGGCGGTGGAGGAGCTGGCTGACGCCAAGCAGACCAAAAACAGACTGGAAGAGGAGCTGCGGCTTTTGCTGCGTCCCCGTAACCCCAACGAGGGCAAAAACCTTGTTGTGGAGATCCGCGCATGCGCGGGCGGCGAGGAGGCTGCCTTGTTTGCGAGCGTGCTTTACCGCATGTACTGCATGTACTGCGCAAAGCAGGGCTTTGACCTCTCCCCCATTCACGCCAACCCCACCGATCTTGGCGGCTACCGCGAGATCACCTTTACGGTCAAGGGTGAGGAGGCTTGGTCGCATTTCCGCTTTGAATCTGGCGTGCACCGCGTGCAGCGCGTGCCCGAAACCGAATCGCAGGGGCGTATTCAGACCTCTACCGCATCGGTTGCGGTGCTGACCGAGGCTGACGAGGTTGAGGTTGAGATCAAGGACTCGGACCTTGTGTACGAATCCTGTAAATCCAGCGGCGCGGGCGGTCAGCATATCAACAAGACCGAATCCGCCGTCAGACTGACGCACAAGCCCACAGGCATTGTCATCGAGTGCGATCAGGAGCGCTCCCAGTTCCAGAACAAGGCAAAGGCACTGATGCTGCTGCGCACCATGCTCTACGATCAGAAGTGCCGCGAGCAGAACGAAAAGATCGCGGCTGACCGCAAGGGTCAGGTAGGCTCGGGCGACCGCAGCGAAAAGATCCGCACCTACAACTATCCCCAATCCCGCGTCACTGACCACCGCATCGGCGTGTCGGTCTTTAACATCGACGCATTCGTGGACGGCGACATGACCCCCATCATCCAGCCGCTCATGACCGCGCAGGCAGCTCTTGACCTGCAAAATAGCGAAAACTAAACGAGGTTTATCTTGAAAACACAAGTATTTACCATAACCGATCCGCGCATGACGGCTGATGCGCTGGCATATGCGGGTCAGGTGATCAGGCAAGGCGGCTTGGTGGTGCTCCCTACCGAAACGGTCTACGGACTTGGCGGTGACGGCACGAATCCCGAGGCTGCCGCCAGGATCTACGCCGCAAAAGGGCGTCCCTCGGACAACCCCTTGATCATTCATATAGCAGACCCCGAGGACGCAAGCCTGTACGCCCACACCACGCAGCTCTATTTTGCGCTGGCAAAGGCGTTCATGCCGGGGCCTTTGACCGTCATCATGCCCAAGCGTGATAACGTCCCCGCATCGGTCACTGGCGGTCTTGATTCTGTGGCGGTGCGTTGCCCCTCGCACGAGGTGGCGCGCGCACTCATTCGCGCGTCGGGTACGTGCATAGCAGCCCCCAGCGCCAATCTCTCAGGCAAGCCCTCCCCTACCGATGCCGCTCACGTCATACAGGACCTTGACGGTAAGGTAGACGTCATCATTGACGGCGGCGAGTGCGACATCGGGCTGGAGTCCACCATTGTCAAGATCATGCAGGACGCGCAGGGCGAGCCTTATCTTACGCTGCTGCGCCCCGGTGCTATTACGCACGACGCGCTTTGCTGCGTGTGCGAGCGCGTGGATATTGCGCCCGCAGTGTCAGAAAAGCTTGCCGAGAACGAGCGTCCGCTCTCTCCCGGTATGAAATACAGGCATTACGCCCCCACCGCCCCGCTGGTTTTGCTGGACGGCGAGCAGGACGCGGTGCTGGACTTTTTGCGCACCGAGCAGACCTTGAAAAAATGCTGCGTGCTTTGCTATGACGAGGAGATCTCCGCTCTTTCGGGCGGTACGCTCATTCCGATCGGCGCACGCGACGATCTTGCCACGCAGGCAAAGCGTCTGTTTGCCGCTTTGCGTGAGTCGGACGCTACCGACGCCGAGATCATTTACGCGCATCTGCCCCCCATGCAAGGCTTGGGGCTTGCGCTGTATAATCGCATGATCCGTGCCGCGGCACATACGGTTTTGAAAATATAAGGATAGGAATATAGATTTATGGCGAAAAAAACAACCAAAGACAAAAAGGCGGTAGAAAAGATCGAGTATGCGCCCATAAGGCCGCAGCTGATTACTGACACCATTGAGAAAAACTACATGCCCTACGTCATGAGCGTTATCATCTCGCGTGCAATTCCCGAGATCGACGGCTTTAAGCCCGCGCACAGAAAGCTGCTTTATACCATGTATAAAATGGGGCTTTTGACGGGCGGACGTACCAAGAGTACCAACGTCGTGGGTCGTACGCTGACGCTCAATCCGCACGGTGACGCAGCGGTTTACGGGACCATGGTGCGTCTGACACGCGGCTACGAGGCATTGCTGCACCCCTTTATCGACTCCAAGGGCTCGTTTGGTAAGCAGTATTCCTCGGACATGAAGTACGCGGCTTCGCGTTACACCGAGGTCAAGCTGGACACCTTCTGTAACGAGCTGTTCTCGGGCATTTCCAAGGACGCTGTCGATATGGTGGACAACTACGACGGCACGCTCAAGGAGCCCGTGCTGTTCCCTACCACTTTCCCCAACGTGCTTGTCACACCCAATATGGGTATTGCGGTCGGTATGGCGTCCAATATCTGCTCGTTTAATCTGGCAGAGATCTGTGACGGCACTATCGCGCTGCTCAAAAAGCCCAATTTGCCTGTAGAAAAGCTGATGGAGATCATCAAAGCCCCCGATTTCTCGGGCGGCGGTCAGATCATCTACGATGCCGAGCAGTTCAAGAGCATTTACCAGACCGGTCAGGGCTCGTTCCGCATCCGCTCGCGCTACACCTACGATAAGGTCAACAACTGCATCGACATTCTGCAGATCCCCTACTCCACCACCATTGAGCAGATCATGGATAAGATCGCAGAGCTGGTCAAGTCGGGCAAGGTCAAGGAGATCACCGATTTCCGCGATGAGATCGACCTCTCGGGCTTTAAGCTGACCATTGATATCCGTAAGGGCACAGACCCCGATAAGCTGATGGCGCGCCTGTTCAAGCTCACTCCCTTAGAGGACAGCTTCAAGTGCAACTTCAACGTGCTGATAGGCGGCTCTCCCAGACAGCTGGGCATTGCAGAGCTGCTGACCGAATGGATCAAGTTCCGTACCGTTTGCGTACGCCGCGAGCTGACGTATGAGCTGGGCGAGAAAAAGGCGCAGCTGCATCTGCTCTTGGCGCTTGGCAAGATCCTTTTGGATATTGATAAGGCGATCCGCATCATCCGCCGCACCGAAAAGGAGGAACAGGTTATCCCCAACCTGATGGAGGGCTTTACCATTGATGAAATTCAGGCAGAATACATTGCCAACATCAAGCTGCGTAACCTCAACAGGCAGTATATTCTCAACAAGATCGCCGAGATCGAGGATCTCAAGCGCGAAATTGAGAATCTGGAGGAGCTGCTGGGCGACGAATTCAAGATCAAGGCATACATTGCCAACCAGCTCAACGACATCAAGAAGAAATACGGCCAGCCCAGAAAGACGCAGATCATTCAGGCTGACGTTGTGCCCGTATTTGAAGAGCCCAAGGTGGAATCCTACCCCGTTTACATGGTGCTCTCCAAGGAGGGTTATCTCAAAAAGATCACCATGCGCTCGCTGCAGGGTAACGATGAGCAGAAGTTCAAGGAGGGAGATAGCCTCCTGACCGCCTTTAACGCAGACAACGCGGACGAGCTGACCTTCTTTACCGACAAGTGCAAGGTATTCAAGTGCAAGATCGACGACATTGAAACCACCAAGGCTTCCCTGCTTGGCGATTTCGTGCCTGCAAAGCTTGGCATGGACGCAGGCGAAAAGCCCTTGTACGTGACCACGCAGCAGGGCTACCCCGCAGGCGTCAACATGGTATTCATCTTTGAAAACGGTAAGGGCGTGCGCGTGCCTGTCACGGCGTATGAAACCAAGGCTGTGCGCCGCAAGCTGACAAGTGCTTACTCGGATGCCTCCCCCGTGGTTGCCATTCTGGACGATACCGACAAGAAGCCGCGCGATATCATGCTGATCTCGTCGGATAACCGCGCGATCGTGATCAAGACCGCGCTCATTCCCCAAAAGACCACGCGTACCTCCTCGGGTGTCACGCTGATGACGCTCAAGAAGGGTCACACCGTGACCGCCGTACAGGTGGACGTTGAGGACTCCAAGGGATATAAGAAGACAAAGATTCCCGCAGTCGGCGTGCCGATCACGGGCGAACAACTCAAAATTGATTAATGCTGAAAGGATCTACAGATATGAGCAACAAGAAAAAGAATAAGAAGGTTGTGGAAGCCGAGCAGGAGCTGACCATCAAGCTGGATCGCAAGACCATCATGAGAATCTTGGCAGGTGCGCTTGCAGCGCTGATGGTGCTGGGTACCATCACCATGACCATTATGTATCTGCTTGAAGGCGGACACGTGCATTAAAAAAGCAAAAGGTCGAGTCGGGTGACTCGACCTTTTGTTTTGTAGGGTTATTGCGGCGGGAGCAAGCCCCAATAGCATTAAGTTAACAAATGACGATGTGCCCCCGCCCCAAGATCCTTCGCGGCGCCTCGTCCTTCGTTGTCATTCTCGAGCGAAGCGAAGAATCTCGAAGGACGAGGCTTGCTCGAGGATGACAGGGGGCGGGGTAGCAATTCCTTAACTTAATGACATTGGAGCAAGACTGTGTCCTACGGGGACATGACACAAAGAATGCTTATCTTACCGCCTTTAACGTCCTCAAATATGCCTTTTGCGCTGCGGTGATGCGATAGCTTTCCACGGCTTTTTGCACGGTTTTGCGGTGCACCCATGGCGAGAGCCTGCGCTCCTCAAGATACGGCAGCGCCCGATCCCATTGCTTTGCAAGCGCGGTGGCAAAATACCACGCGATCATCATCTGCACGTAATATTCCTCGCTCTGCACCGCGGCAACACGCTCTGCTTGCTCGGGTGAGAAATGCTCGTCAAGAAAATACACCATCAAAAGCTCAATGCCAAAGCGCACGGTATACGGGTGCGGCGATTGCAAATACGCGTCGATCTTGTCAAGCAGCGCTGCCCTGTCGCGCGTCAAGATCTTGGGGCGCAGCGAGTCGCACACCGACCAGTTATCCACGTGCGGCAAAAATGCGTCAAGGTGCGCAAAGCAAGCCTGTACGTCGCGCATCTGCGAGATCAGGTAGGCGTGCAAGTGGTTTTCCTCCAGATACGTATGCGGCAGATCCTTCATAAACTGCGCCGCCAACGCTGTTCCTGCAATTTTTTTAGCATACTTGTGCAGCAGCGGCAAGCGCACACCGATCACCGCCTCGCGCGGCAGCGTGGGCAAAAGCTTGGCTGCAAAGTCACCGTATGCCACCTCTTGCATGGCAAACAGGTCACGTTGAATGTCGGTCATGGCAGC
This sequence comes from Eubacteriales bacterium, assembly GCA_045660125.1. GTDB lineage: Bacteria > Bacillota > Clostridia > Oscillospirales > CAG-272 > SVQP01. The sequence goes on from JAZRDG010000138.1 coordinate 43,844, forward strand.
TCCTTTCCTGCAAGCTCTTTGTATATACGCTCGGCTTGGGCGCACACGCGCTCCTGTTCCGTTTTCTCGTAGCTGTCGTACCTTCCCTTGCGCGGCAAACCCCACACGTCAAAGACGCGCGGACCGATCCACGCACCCGGTGCGGTATCCTCAAACACGCCCTGCAAAATCGACAGGCAGGCGCGCCTTGGGTGCATGAAAATCACCTTCATGGGGTATTTGATCAGCGCGTACAGCCACTTCGGGTAATGCGCGGTGATGCCCGTGACCGCAATGCCCGGGTGCGTCACGGCAATATGCAGCCCTGCGCGCGCTGCCGCCTCGGGAGCGGCAAGCATCAGGTACCGCTTGGCGTTGCCGTACACCAGCGAAGCCTTTTTGCGCGTGCGGAAATCCACGTCATCGGGATCGGTGAGTGAATACCTATGCGCAATGCTGCCCACCAGCACCACCCTGCCCCCTCTTGCCGCAAGGTGCGGTGCAAGACGGCACATCAGATAATAGGGCGCGGCAAAATTGATCTGAAACACGTTGTCAAGCCCCGACGAGGTCATAAAACGCGGCACGGCATACGCGCCCGCGTTGAGGATCAGCACGTCCACCCCCATATGCTCCAGCTGCGCGGCAGCGCTCTCCACGCTTTGCATATCGGCAAGATCGGCACGCACGATCTCCACGCGCATTGCAGGGTGCTTTGCAAGCAAAGCTTGCCTGTGCGCCTCTGCCTTGCCCGCGTTGCGGTCAAGCAGAATCAGATCCGCACCAAGATCCGCCAGACACGCGCAAATTTCCTTGCCAAGCCCGCCTGTCGAGCCTGATACGGCAACCGTCTTGCCCACCAGCGACGCGGTATGCTTTTTGAGCCAAGCCCTTGTCGTCATAGCCTCGCCCCCTTTCTTCTCTTCATTATATCATAAATCCCGATTTTTGCAATATACATGACGGGAAAATCCCCACCGAAAAAGATTTATCAAAAATATTTTTGTTTTTTTTCAAAAAATCGGAACTTTTTTGAAAAAAATGCATCTATATAGGTGACGGGGCATTTGAGTGCCGCGAAAATGCATTTCTTGACAATTTTTACCCTGCATGATATAATGAAAAAAACGGACCGTGAATTTTCGCGCGCATAGCAATATTTTCGTGTAACAGAGAACCGTCCCCTGTTACAGGTATTATTCACTTTGGAAAGGAGACAATTGAAAAGCATGAAAAAATCAAGAGTATTTGCGTGCGGCATCATCATTATAACACTTATAAGCATCTTGTTCATCTCCTGTGGTTCACCCGGTCCCAATCGTGTTATGCTGCACGGGGCAGCATCTTGCTCAATTCCCGGCATGTTTTGCCATGATCCTGCATTCGCCAAAGTCCAGGTCATAGAGCAAGACGATTATAGCAGAGTTTTATTCTCCTATACTGCTATATCCGGTATTACAGAGCAAGAGCAAACGGCTTGGGTGATATGCCAAAAACACACTGACAAGTATGTTTATTATTATGAAGACATGAATTATTCTTTTTCAAATGATAAAGACACCGTAGCATCCCTGAAACAGCAGAACGATTGGGGAGAGCCTTTGGATGAACGCAAATTTTCTGTACGTCAGCCAAAATCTCAAATTTTATCTCCCGGAATATACATTGATACTGATTTGGAAAGAAATAAAATTATTCGTGCAATTAAAAAAAGTTATGACTATAACTATATCGGCTCCGGTATTTGCGATGCGGATGGAAAAGGTAATGAATTATGGCATTTTGCTTTGGAAAAGGATGGAACGGTTCAAAAGTTCTTTGTGATTTCCAACTCAGAATATGAGATCTATTTGCTTGAAATTGTGAATGATACTTTTTCTCCCGAGGAACTCCATGAATTCAAAGTGAATAGCGGTTGGCATTTTAATTAGTATTTCGTTTTGTTTTCCACCCCCGCCGCTTCGGCGGCGGGGCGGGGCGGTCAAGCTGATGCTGTTCCCTGCTCGACGGTGCCTTGAAGTCGGTCGAAAGTACTATGGGCGGTCGAGGGTACGAATACACCTACGACACCAAGGGGCAGATGATCGGCTATGCCGAGTACGACACGGGAAATCAAAATACTCTGCTGCAAGCCACGAATGTAACAGAGAACCGTCCCCTGTTACACCTGTTACAAGGCAATGCCGTTCCCTGCTTATTTACCCAATCATAACAAATCTATACACCCCGAGGCGCGCATCCGCTCGCCTCGGGGAATTTTATCTGAAATAAAGGTAAAATGCACAAAATATTTTCCCAAAAACTATTGACAAATCACAAAAGGTATGGTATACTCTGTAAAGTGTTTTGCTTTACACGAGTACGCCGAGAGATCACGGAGCATGATATGTTTGAAAAGAACCTGAATATCGCATATCTGCTGGACTTTTACGGCGAGGTGTTGCCCGAGAGAAAGCGCACCGTGATGGAATACTACTATCAGGATGACCTTTCACTTGCCGAAATTGCCGAGGAGATCGGTATTTCCAGGCAGGGTGTGCGCGACATGATCAAGAAAAGCGAGGAGGAGCTGTTCTTCTACGAGGAAAAGCTGCACTTGGCAGACCGCTTTTCCAAAGCAAAGCAGCATGCGGACAGAGCCTTGGCACTTTGCCGAGAGCAAAACGCTTCCCCCGAGCTGGTGGCAAGCATTGAGCGGCTGCTGGAACACATGCAATAACACACGGAGGTACAACAATGTTTGAAAGCTTAGGCGAAAAACTGAGCAATGCCTTCAAGAAATTCAAAAACAAGGGAAAGCTGACCGAGGCGGACGTCAAGGCAGGTATGCGCGAGGTCAAGCTTGCGCTCCTCGAAGCAGACGTTAACTTCAAGGTCGTAAAAGCCTTTATCAATACCGTATCCGAGCGTGCCGTGGGTACAGAGGTCATGGAATCCCTCAACCCCGGTCAGCAGATCGTCAAGATCGTCAACGAGGAGCTGACAGCTCTGATGGGCGGCTCGCAAGCCAAGCTCACCATTGCTCCCAAGCCTCCCACGGTCATTATGATGGTCGGTTTGCAGGGTGCGGGTAAAACCACCCATGCAGGTAAGCTTGCGCTGATGTACAAAAAGCAAGGCAAGCATCCGCTCTTGGTAGCGTGTGACGTGTACCGTCCCGCAGCAATCAAGCAGCTGGAGGTTGTCGGTGCGCAGATCGACGTGCCGGTATTCCAGATGGGCGATAAGGAATCCCCTGTTAAGATTGCCAAGGAAGGTATCAAGCTCGCAATGCAAAAGGGCTACGACATGGTGTTTGTGGACACTGCGGGCCGTTTGCAGATCGATGAAAAGCTGATGCAGGAGCTGCAGGATATCAAGGCAGCGGTCAACCCTGCGGAGATCCTTTTGACGGTTGACGCCATGATCGGTCAGGAATCGGTCAACGTGGCTGACACCTTTAACAAGATGCTCGATATCACGGGCGTCATTCTGACCAAGCTGGACGGCGACACCAGAGGCGGTGCGGCTCTCTCGATCCGCTACGTGACCGGCAAGCCTATCAAGTTTATCGGTATTGGCGAGAAGATGGACGCAATTGAACCCTTCTACCCCGACAGAATGGCAAGCAGAATTCTCGGTATGGGCGACGTGCTGACGCTGATTGAAAAGGCACAGCAGCAGTTCGACGAGAAAAAGGCAGCCGAGATGGAGCAAAAGCTGCGCTCGCAGACCTTCACCTTGGACGATTACCTGGAGCAATTTGACCAGCTCAAGAACATGGGCGACCTCAATCAGCTCGCAGGCATGATCCCCGGTATGAAGCCCGGACAGCTCAAGGACGCTAAGGTGGACGAAAAGCTGCTGGCAAGACAAGAAGCAATCATCCTCTCCATGACCAAGAAGGAGCGCGCAAAGCCCGAGCTGCTTAACGCATCCAGAAAGATCCGCATTGCCAAGGGCAGCGGCACCACGGTTGAGGACGTAAACCGCCTGCTCAAGCAGTTTGAGCAGATCCGAAAGCTGATGAAGCAGTTCTCGGATATGGGCAAAACAAAAAAAGGCAGACGCGCCTTGGGTAAAATGAACATTCCGTTCTAAATCAATCGGAATTCATAAAAATAAAAAAATATATAAAAACAAATTTTTGGAGGAATTTAACCATGGTAAAAATGAGACTGAGAAGAATGGGCGCTAAGAAGGCTCCCTTCTACCGCGTAGTTGTATCCGACAGCCGTAGCCCCAGAGATGGCCGCTTCATCGAAGAGATCGGTTACTACAACCCTATGACTGCTCCCGAGGAGATCAAGATCGACGCTGAGAAGGCTAAGAAGTGGATCGCTAACGGCGCACAGCCCACCGAAACTGTAAAGGTACTGCTCAAGAAGACCGGTATCACCGAGTAATCAAGGGCGAGGTTAAGCATGACGGATTTGAAGACCACCTTGCGTGACATTGCAGCCGCCATCGTGGACCACCCCGATGACGTCACTGTCGTCAGCGAGGAAACAGAGACAACCATCACCCTGACTTTGAGTGTTCACCCCGATGACATGGGCATGGTAATCGGTAGACAGGGCCGCATTGCAAAGGCGATCCGTACCGTTATCAAGGCAGCATCCACCGGTATCAACAAGAAGGTCAACGTAGACATCAGATGATGTAAAAAGAACGACACCGCGAGGTGTCGTTCTTTTTTGTTGTATTCCCGACAGACGGATGTGCATTAAAAAAGGGCGCAAATGAGAATGATAAATTATCGGGGAATTTAGCGAAAATCAAGGATTGTATCACTTGGATGCAGTTTCGGATCGTTTTTTTTGAATAGTTGCCGCAGGGGCGGGCGATCACATATTTCGGCATAGCCGAAATATGTGAT